>JBAVMB010000469.1:0-1683 GCA_049689615.1 Allostellaceae bacterium | reverse complement strand
ATTCCTGCAGCTTCGAACTCAAGGTGCCGCGCGGCCGCCGTCCGGCCGCGCATGAGCTGCTGGCGGTGGTGAACGAGCGGCTGTGGATCGGCCATTTCGATTTCGCTGACGATAAGAGTCCCGCGTTCCGCCAGGGCGTGCTGCTGCGCGGCGGCCACGGCGCTAGCGTCGAGCAGATCGAGGATCTGGTTGATATCTCGCTCGCCGACTGCGAGCGCTTCTATCCTGCGTTCCAACTCGTCGTCTGGGGCGGCAAGTCGGCCCAGGAGGCGATCGCCTCGGCGATGATCGAGCCGGTCGGCGAGGCGTGAGCGGTCGGCGCGCTCGTTCGGCGGCGATCCTGCTGGTCGGTTGCGGCAAGATGGGCAGCGCCCTGCTGGCCGGCTGGATGCGAAAACGCGTCGGCGGATCCTTCCACGTCGTCGAGCCGTCGCCCGCCCATCGGCTACGCGGCGCGCGCTATTACACCGCGCCCGATCGCTTGCCGCGGACGCTCAAGCCGGCGGCAGTGGTGTTCGCGGTTAAGCCGCAGACCTTCGACACAGTCGTGCCGCCGTATAATCGGTTCGCCGAAAGCGGCGTGGTGATGCTGTCGATTGCCGCTGGCAAGACGCTCGGCACCATGGCGCGGCTTCTTGGTGAAAATGCGGCGCTGGTGCGCGCGATGCCGAACACACCGGCGGCGATCGGCCGCGGCATGACGGTCGCCTGCGCCGGACCGGCTGTGCGCAAGGCGGCGCGTGCACTGTGCGGTACATTGCTGGCGGCGGTCGGCGAAGTTGCTTGGGTCGACGATGAAGCGCTGCTCGATCCGGTCACCGCGGTTTCTGGCAGCGGTCCGGCGTACGTCTTCTGGTTCATTGAGTGCCTCGCGGCGGCTGGCGAAGCGCAGGGCTTGGCGCCCGAGCTCGCGCGCCGGCTGGCGATCGCCACTGTTGCCGGCGCCGGCGAACTGGCGCGGGTGGCGAAGCATAGTCCGGCACAACTGCGCGAGGCGGTGACCAGCCCCGGCGGCACGACGCGCGCCGCGCTCGACGTGCTGATGGCTGAGAACGGATTTGACCGGCTGATCCGCGATGCAATTGCCGCCGCGACGCGGCGATCCCGCGAGCTGGCACAATAAGGTTTCCGCAGCGAGGTTTGGCGGCGCTCGCGGCTTGCGCTAAGCTGCAGTTATGGCGACAGGCCGCAGAACCGCGTCCAAGCGTGCAACGCCGCGGCGGCGAGCTGCATCCGGTGATGCCGAGGCTCGCGTGGTCGAGGCGGCGCTCGATCTGGCCGGGAGCCACGGCTGGCGGCAGACGACGCTGACCGATATTGCGCGTGCAGCCGGAATGTCGCTCGCCGAGCTCCATGCCCGCCTCCGCTCGCGCGGCGCGATCCTGGCCGCGTGCGTACGCCATTTCGATCAGATCGCGCTCGCCGGACCGCCTGCGGACAAGGACGAAAAACCGAAGGATCGCCTGTTCGATCTGCTGATGCGCCGGCTCGAGGCGTTGAAGCCGCACCGCAAGGCCATCCGCGCCATGGCCTGGGATAGTGTCGGCGATGCGGCAGCGTTGTTGGCGCTGAAGCGGCTGCTGGCTTCGATGGGCTGGATGCTCGAGGCTGCCGGGGTGCCGACGGCCGGCATGGCGGGTCTGGTGAAGCGCCGGATCCTGTTGGTGGCCTACATGTCCGTTC
>JBAVMB010000468.1:0-2907 GCA_049689615.1 Allostellaceae bacterium | reverse complement strand
GTTGACCCGCGCCCGGCCCTGATGGATGCGGCCGGTGAGCACGCGACCGAGATAAGGATCATATTCGAGCGTCGTCGCCAGCATGGCGAACGGGAGGTTGGGCTCGGCGCGCGGTGGACGGACGTGGCGCAGGATCAGCTCGAAGAGCGGCGTCAAATCGCGACGCTCGTCGTCGAGATCGGCGACCGCCCAGCCGGCGCGGCCCGAGGCGTAGAGCGTCGGGAAATCGAGTTGTTCGTCTGTCGCTTCGAGCGCGGCAAAGAGATCGAAGACCTCGTTGTGAACCTGATGTGCCCGCGCATCCGGCCGATCTACCTTGTTGATGACGACGATGGGGTTGAGCCCCTGGCGCAGCGCCTTGCCGACGACGAACTTGGTCTGCGGCATCGGCCCCTCGGCCGCGTCCACCAGCACCAGTACGCCGTCGACCATCGACAGGATGCGCTCGACTTCGCCGCCGAAATCGGCATGGCCGGGAGTGTCGACGATGTTGACGCGGACACCCTGCCAGTCGACGGACGTGCACTTGGCGAGGATGGTGATGCCGCGCTCGCGCTCGAGATCGTTTGAGTCGAGAGCGCGCTCGGCCACCTGCTGGTTGGCGCGGAACGTGCCGCTCTGACGCAAGAGTTGATCGACGAGCGTGGTCTTCCCATGGTCGACATGGGCGATGATGGCGATGTTGCGGATGTCCATGAACCCACTATATGGCGCTGCGCGCGCCGCTAAATAAGCCCCGCGCTCTCGGCGAGGCGCTTGAGGGATGTCTCCGGCCGGGCGCCGACATGCGCGATGATCTCGGCGGCGCACAAGCTGCCGAGCTTGCCGCAGGTTGCGAGATCCCGGTCGTGCGTCAATCCGTAGAGAAATCCGGCGGCATAGAGATCGCCGGCGCCGGTGGTGTCAATCACGCGCGCAACCGGCGCCGGCGCGACGTGCCGCATGTCCGTCTTGGTCACGACGTTCGAGCCGCGCTCGCTGCGCGTCAGCACGGCGATGTCGCAGTGGCCGCGCACCGCCTCGGCCGCGAGCTCGAAATGCTCGGTCTCGTAGAGCGAGCAAATCTCGCGTTCGTTGGCGAAGAGCACGTCGACGTGGCGATCGACCAACTCGCGGAAATCGGCGCGGTGGCGATCGACGCAGAATGGATCTGACAGCGACAGCGCCACCAGGCGGCCGGCTCGATGCGCGATCGCGGCGGCTTTACGAAACGCTTCCATGGCGCGCGGCGGATCGAACAGATAGCCCTCGAGATAGGTCACGGCAGCCGATGCGACCAGCGCCTCGTCGATGTCCTCGGGTCCGAGATCGACGCAGGCGCCGAGAAACGTGCACATGGTGCGCTGCGCGTCGGGAGTCACCAGGATCAGGCAGCGCGCCGTCGGCGGTCCCGATGTCGCCGGCTTGGTGTCGAAGCGGACGCCGAGCGATTTGAGGTCGTGCGCGAACACGCCGCCGAGCGCGTCGCTGCGCACTTTGCCGATATAGGCGCCGCGGCCGCCGAGCGACGCGATGCCGGCAACGGTGTTGGCGGCCGAGCCGCCGGATTTTTCCACGCCCGCCGGCATTGCAGCATAGATCGCCTCGGCGCGTTCGGTGTCGACCAGCATCATCGTGCCCTTGGTCAGGCCCTGGCGCTGCACCAGCGCCTCGTCGGTGCGCGCGAGAACGTCGACAATGGCATTGCCGATGCCGATGACGTCGTACGAAGGAGCGGCCATACGGGATTCCGGTTCGGATGCGAGGCGATGGCGGCCGGTGCGGCGCGCGCGCAGTATGTATAGGGACCGTGCCTCCGGCCGCAAGCCTCGGAGGCAAAAAGTCGCGTCCCAGGGCGGAAAATCGGCAAATCGCGCTTTATTTCACAGTGGCAAAGGCGCTAATTTAAACATTGAAAGGCTTGGCTTTTCGCCCCGCCGGAAAGCGGTGGTTTTGGGGGAGGTTGGCGCGTTTCGCGGTTTTTCGAAACGCGCCGTCTCGGTGAGCGCCGCTTGGCGCTTTGGCGATTTTTCCCTCGGCCTGCCGTTATGGCCGTGGATCGCCGCGACAGATGTGACGCATGGTGGGTATCGGCAGTTTTTGGCGGGTGATCGGCAAGCGACGCAGCAGTATCGCAGTGCTCGGCGCCGGCTTGTTGGTGGCGGCGTGCAGCAGCGGTCCCGCCGCGACAACGCCGCAAGCGAGCGCCACGCCGACCGTGCTGCCGACACCGGCGGCGTTGGGCCATCCCCCCGCCGTCAACACCCCTGCCGTCAGCAAATTCAACGGCCTGGCGCCAGCGCAGGTCGCGGCGCTGATCGGCAATCCCGATTTGCGCCGCGTCGATCCACCGGCGGAAGTCTGGCAATACCGCAGCGCCGATTGCGTGCTCGAACTCTATTTCTACGACAGCGGCAACAGCACCCGGGTGGTCTATGCCGAAACCCGCAGCCGCACGCCCCGGCGAGGGCCAGACGCCGTGTCCTGCCGCGAGGGATTTGGCCCGCCGACGGCGCCAACCCGCCAGACCAAGCTATAATTCATAGCTGCCCGGGCGATTTGTTGGCTTTCCCTGGCACTGTTTGGTCATAATCTAGAATTATTCTAATTGGTGTCGCGAACCACGAAACGAGGAGCCCGACCCATGTACAGCACCAAAAACGATCTGCGATCCAACGCGAAAAAAGTCTCGATCGAGATTCTGAACGCGCGCCTGGCTGACGCCATCGACCTCGCGCTGCTGACCAAGCAGGCCCATTGGAACATCAAAGGCCCGCAATTCATCGCGCTGCACGAGATGATCGACCAGTTCCGCACCGAGATCGACGGCCATGTCGACACGCTCGCCGAACGCGTCGTCCAGCTTGGCGGCACCGCGCTCGGCACGAGCCAAGCCGTCGCCAAGGCGACGACTCTGGCCGCCTATCC
>JBAVMB010000467.1:0-3073 GCA_049689615.1 Allostellaceae bacterium | reverse complement strand
ATGAGCGTGCTCGTGCAGCCGACGCGCGAAGAGCGCGCCGACATCAAGGCGCAGGTCACCGCCGCGCATACGTCGTTCTATTGGGCGATGCGCTTCCTGCCCAAACCGCGGCGCGAGGCGATGTTCGCGGTCTATGCCTTCTGCCGCGCCGTCGACGACATCGTCGACAGCAACGATTTGCCGGTGACCAAGCTGGCGGCGCTGGCCGGCTGGCGGCGCGCGGTCGTCGCATTCTATGTCGGTCAGACCGCCGACGCGCTGACGCGCGCGCTCGCCGACGCGGCGACGAAATACGCGCTACGCCGCATCGATTTCATCGGCGTGATCGAAGGCATGGAGATGGACGCGCGCGCCGACATTCGCGCGCCGTCGCTGGCTGAACTCGATCTTTATTGCGACCGCGCCGCTTCGGCCGTCGGCCGGCTGTCGGCGCGCATCTTCGGCGCGCCCGGCGATCAGGCCGACCGCGTCGCCAACGCGCTCGGCCGCGCCTTGCAGCTCACCAATATCCTACGCGATCTGGTCGAGGACGGCGCGCGCGGCCGGCTCTATTTGCCGCGCGAGCTGCTCGAGAAGCACGGCATCGTCGCGCGCGAGCCGGCGACGGTGCTGGCGCATCCCAATTTGGCGGCGGTATGCGAAGACCTCGCCGCGATGGCGCACGCGCAGTTCGACGCGGCGCGGCGCGCGATGGCCGAATGTCCGCGCGGCACCATGCGGCCGGCGGCGGTCATGGGCGCGGTCTATTCCGCGATTCTGACACGGCTGGAGAAGCGCGGCTGGCAGCATATCGAGATGCATGTGCGCGTGCCGACGTCGCGGAAACTGTGGTACGCGCTGCGCCACGGCCTGTTATGAGCGGCCGCGTCCACGTCGTCGGCGCCGGCGTGGCGGGATTGGCCGCCGCGGTGCGGCTCGTTGAGGCCGGCCGCGCCGTGACGCTTTACGAAGCGGCGCCGCATGCCGGCGGACGGGCGCGCTCCTATTTCGACCAAGCGCTCGGCTGTCGCATCGACAACGGCAACCATTTGCTGATTGCCGGCAATCGGTCGGCGCTCGGCTTCATCGACGCTATCGGCGCGCGCGGCGCGCTTACCGGGCCAGGCGCGCCGGTCTATCCGTTTCTCGACCGCGCCACCGGCGAGCGCTGGACGCTGCGACTTAATCGCGGCCGCGTTCCGTGGTGGATGGCGTCGCCGGCGCGCCGCGTTCCGGGCACGAACCTCGGCAATTATCTTAAGGCATTGGCGCTGCGCCGGGCGCGGCCCGCCGATCGCGTCGTCGATATTCTCAAGCCCGGTACGCCGATCTTCCGCCGCCTGTGGCAGCCGCTGGCGATCGCCGCGCTCAACACGCCTCTCAATGAAGCTTCGGCAGTCTTGCTCGCGCGCGTGTTGGCCGAAAGCATCGGCGCCGGCGGCGCTGCCTGCACGCCGCTGGTGCCGCGCGAAGGCCTGTCGGAAACCTTGGTCGATCCGGCACTGGCGCAATTGCGGCGGCACGGCACGACGATCCGTTTCGGCACGCGGCTGCGCGCCATCGCCTTCGATGCCGAGCGCGCGACGGCGCTCGATTTCGACGACGGTCGTGAGGCGCTGACTGCGTCCGACGACGTCGTGTTGGCGGTGACCGCTCCGGTGGCGTCGCGGCTGGTGCCCGATCTCGTCGCGCCCAATCAATATTGCGCCATTCTCAACGCGCATTTCCGCGTTGCCGCGCCGGTCGGCTCGCCGTTCTTCGTCGG
Source organism: Allostellaceae bacterium (assembly GCA_049689615.1). Taxonomy (GTDB): domain Bacteria; phylum Pseudomonadota; class Alphaproteobacteria; order ATCC43930; family CGMCC-115725; genus REEB95. The sequence continues at coordinate 1,329 of JBAVMB010000467.1, read as the reverse complement.
CATCGTCGGCGGTACGGCGGAGTGGGTATTCCGCAAGGCAGGCGTGCTGTCGGTGACGGTGAGCGCCGCCGATCGCCTGCTCGACACGCCGGAAGACGAGCTTGCCGCCATGCTGTGGCGCGACGTCGCCGCCGCTTATGAGCTGCCGGCGGCGCCGGTGCCGCCAGTGCGCATTGTGCGCGAACGCCGCGCCACCTTCGCCGCGACGCCGGAGCAGGTGGCGCGCCGGCCGAATGCGTGCACACGCTGGCGCAATCTGGTGCTGGCCGGCGACTGGACCGATACCGGCCTGCCGGCGACGATCGAGGGCGCCATTCGTTCGGGCTTTGTCGCGGCACAGATGCTCGGCGCCGGACGCCGGGCCGCAGTCGAAAATTCCTTGAGCGGCAAGGGCTTCGGGTTCAAGGTAACGCCGCCTTCGCAGTCGTTCGAGCCGCATCTCTGCCGCTGATGTCCGACGCCGCCACGACCGATTCCCGCGCGCGCGCCGCGCCGAGTTACACGCTCGATCAATCCGTGGATCGCGCCGCCGCGGCGCTGCTCGCGCAGCAGCACGCCGACGGCCATTGGTGCTACGAGCTCGAAGCCGACGCGACGATCCCGGCCGAATACATGCTGCTGCAGCATTATCTCGGCGAGATCGAGGACGATCTGCAGCGCGAATTCGCCGTCTATCTGCGCGCCACGCAAGGCGAGCACGGCGGCTGGCCGCTATTCTATGGCGGCGACGTCGATCTGTCGGCGACGGTGAAGGCCTATTTCGCGCTCAAGGCCGCTGGCGATTCGCCGGACGCGCCGCACATGGCGAAGGCGCGCGCGGCCGTGCTGGCGCGCGGCGGCGCTGCCCGCAGCAATGTCTTCACCCGCATCCAGCTTGCGCTGTTCGGCGAGTTGCCGTGGACGGCGGTGCCTGAAATGCCGGTCGAGATCATGCTGCTGCCGCGCTGGTTCCCGTTCCATCTCAGCAAGGTGTCGTACTGGTCGCGCACCGTGATCGTGCCGCTGCTGGTGCTGATGGCGCTGAAGCCGCGCGCCAAGAATCCGCGCGGCGTCAGCGTGCACGAGCTGTTCGCGCCGGGCACGCAGGCGCAGCCGCCGCGCGCCTCCGGGTCGCCGTGGGCCTGGATCTTCAATCGCATCGACGATGTGCTGCGTCTGGCCGAGCCGCACATGCCGGCAGGCTCGCGTCAACGTGCGATCGATGCCGCAGTACGCTTCGTCGTCGAGCGCCTCAACGGCGATGACGGCTTGGGCGGGATTTATCCGGCGATCGCCAATTCGGTGATGATGTTCGAGTGCCTCGGCTACGCTAAGGACGATCCGGCGTTG
>JBAVMB010000466.1:0-3805 GCA_049689615.1 Allostellaceae bacterium | reverse complement strand
GCACCATGGGCGGCGGCATCGCCCTGTGCTTCGCCGACGCCGGCATTCCGGTGACTCTGATCGACAGCGACCGCGGCGCGCTCGAACGCGGGCTTGTCGCACTGCGGCGCAATTTCGAAAGCAGCGCACGGCGGCGCAACCTGCCCGCGGCCGAGCTCGACAGGCGCCGCGGATTGATCAAGCCGTCGCTGCGGCTGGCTGACGCGGCTGCGGCCGATCTCATCGTCGAAGCGGTGTTCGAGGAGCTGCCGCTGAAGCAGAGCATCTTCGGCAAGCTCGATGCGATCGCCAAGCCGGGTGCGATCCTCGCAACCAATACTTCGTACCTGGACGTCAACCAGCTCGCCGCCGCGACCAAGCGGCCCGAGGATGTGCTCGGCCTGCACTTCTTCAGTCCGGCGCATGTCATGCGCCTGGTCGAAGTGGTGCGCGCGAGTGCGACGGCGCCCGCGGTGCTCGCGGCATCACTAGCCTTGGTGCGCAAGTTGCGCAAACTGCCGGTGGTGGTCGGCGCGGCGCCGGGCTTTGTCGGCAATCGCATGCTGTTCGAGCGCTCGCGCGAAGCCGATCGGCTGCTGCGCGACGGCGCGCTGCCGCGTGATGTCGACCAGGCGATGGTGGAGTTTGGCTTTTCGATGGGACCGTTTGCCGCCGCGGACCTGGCGGGCCTCGACGTGTCGTGGCGCATGCGCAAGGCGCACGGCATCTCGTTTCCGGTTGCCGACGCACTATGCGAGGCGGACCGCTTCGGCCAGAAAACGGGCAAAGGCTATTACCGCTACGAGGCCGGCAGCCGCGACGGCGTGGCCGACCCCGAAACCGACCGCATCATTGCCGGCGTGCGCGAGCGGTTCGGCATCACGCCGCGGCCGATTGCCGCCGGCGTCATCGTCGAACTGCTGATCTATCCGATGGTCAACCAGGCGGCGCGTTTGCTCGAAGCCGGCGTCGCGCTGCGGCCGGGCGACATCGACCTGATCTGGATCAACGGCTACGGCTTTCCAGCGTGGCGCGGCGGACCGATGTTCTATGCCGACCAGATCGGTCTCGCCAGTGTGCGCGACCGGTTGGCGCATCTAGCGCGCGAACTCGGCGAGAAGGCACTGATCCCCGCGCCGCTGATCGAACGCCGGGTCAAGGAAGGCCGCGGGTTTTATACTTAGCGCCGCTCACTTTCCCTTATATGCCACGCGCCAGAGCGTGCCGGAACCGTCGTCGCTGAAGATCAGTGCGCCGTCGCGCGCGATGGTGACGCCGACCGGCCTTCCCCAGACCGTGCCGTTTGACAGCAGGAAGCCGGTGACGAAATCTTCGTATTCGCCGGTCGGCACGCCGTCCTTCATCCGCACACGCACGATCTTGTAGCCGGTGCGCACCGCGCGGTTCCACGAGCCGTGCAGCGCGACGAACACATCGCCTTTGTACTCGGCGGGGAACTGCGCGCCCTCGTAAACCACGAGACCGAGCGGCGCCGAATGCGATTGAATCAGCAGATCGGGCGTCAGCACCGAATGCGCAAGCTCTGGGTGATCGCCGCGATGCCGCGGATCGGGATGGGCGCCGATGTAATACCACGGCCAGCCATAGAAGCCGTCCGGCTTGACGCGCGTCAGATAATCCGGCGGCAGATCGTCGCCGAGCCCGTCGCGCTCGTTGACCACGGCGAGCAGCGTGCTGCCATCGGCGGCGATGCCGATATCCGAGGCATTGCGCAGACCCGAGGCATAGACCGTCTTGTGGCCGCCGTCGGGATCGAATTCGAGGATGTCGGCGCGGTCGGCTTCGCGCTCCATGCCGCCTTCGGCGTCGTTGCTGGCGGAGCCGACGCTGACCAGCAGATGCTTGCCGTCGGCGGTGAAGGCGAGCGCGCGCGTCCAATGATTGCCACCGTTCGGCAGCGCGCGGACCACGGTTTCAGGCACGCCGCTCGCGCGGAGATCGCCGTTGCGATAGGCGAAGCGCACCACCGAATCCTCGTTGGCGACGTAGACCCAGCGCGGATCGGAACCGGGCGGATAGAAGGCGATGCCGAACGGCCGGTTGAGACCGGCAGCGAAGATTTGATGCTGCTCGGCCTCCGCCGCGCCGGAAGGCGCGCGCACCACGGTGACGCGGTCGGCGGCGCTTTCGGCGACGAAAATGTCGCCGTTGGGTGCGGTGGCGAGCAGTCGCGGCCGCGTCAGACCGCCGAGAAATTCGCTGACGCTGAAGCCCGACGGCGCGGCGAGTACGGCGTCGGCCGGACGCACGACCAGGCGCGGCGGATTGGCCGACGACGACGTCGCGAACGGTGGCGGCAGGTCGGCGGAGATACGATGCGCGGTGCCAGGCCGGTCCGCCTGCGCCCATGCCGGACTGCCGAACAAGGCAGCGGCAAGGAGCGCGAGCGTGAACCGGGCCAGCTTCAAATCTTGAACGCCTCGAAGGTTTCGGGCGCGAACAGCTCCTCGGGCGACAGGCGCCGTTGCGACAGCCCTTGCTCGTGGTGATAACGCAGAAAAGTGTCGAGCGCGTGGCGGTTCGCCGCGAGGCCGTAGGGCCACCATGCCGCCCCCATGACACGCTTGGTTTCCTCGAGATGCGCGCTCTGCCACGGCAGCATAGTCTTCTGCGACGCGATCATCTCGAGATCGGCATAACAGCGAAGCTGCGCTTCGACGAACGCCTTCATCAGCGACACCGCGATCCAGCGATTGGCTTCATAGAGATCGCGGCGCAGCGCGACGACGTGCATGATCGGGAAAATCTTGGTCTTGCGGAAATAGGCCTGCTCGACCTCGACGTAATTCGGGAACAGGCGCTTCACATTGTCGGGCTCGCTGTAGAAGGTCGACGGCAGGCGCGGCGCATAGATCGCGTCGATCGCGCCGTCGGCGATCATGCGCGACAGCGTCTGCGTCGGGCCGATCGGCTGCACCTTGAACTTGGCCGGCAGGTCGAGCTTGAGCTTCTCTTCGCGGCCGGGCTCTTCCTCGCCGCCGGTGAAATAGGTCGGACTGGCGCAATCGACGCCGTATTCGTCCTGCAGGATGCCCTTCATCCAGACGATGGCGGTGAGCTGATATTCCGGATTGCCGACGCGCTTGCCGGCAAGGTCCTTGGGCTCGCGGATGCCGCTTTTGGCCGAGATCGTGAAACACGAATGGCGGAACATGCGCGACGGAAACACCGGAATGGCGATGAAGTCTTTGCGCTCCTTCATCAACGACACGCAATAGGACGACAGCGACATCTCGGCGGCGTCGAACTCGCGGTGGCGCAGCATGCGCCAGAAGGTTTCCTCGACAACCAAGGGCAGGACATCGAGATCGATGCCCTCGGGCTGCACCGTGCCGTCGGCCAGCGCCTTGACGCGGTCATAATCCCAACACGCCAGCGTCATCCGCAGTTTCGACATGCGCTTTTGTGCCCCCGAAAGAAAATCGGCGCGTTCCGTTCGGCGCGTCCAGCCCTTATCATAGCGGCCCTTGGCTTCGGAACGGGAGGGAGTTTCGCATGAGCAACGTTACGCTGGCGCAGGCCGCGATCATCGTCGACAAGGCGCTGGAGCACGGCCGCGCCCAGAAATTCAAGCCGTTGGCAGTGGCCGTCCTGGACTCCGGCGGCCACCTGGTCGCCTTCAAGCGCGAGGACAAGACCTCGATCATGCGGTTCGAGATCGCCTTCGGCAAAGCCTATGGCTGCCTCGGCATGGGCTTCGGCGGGCGCGAATTTGCGCGCCGCGTGCCGATCGCGCCGCATTTCATCCAAGCGCTGTCCGCGGCGTTCGACGGCCGCGTCGTACCGGTGCCGGGCGGCGTATTGA
>JBAVMB010000465.1:0-8176 GCA_049689615.1 Allostellaceae bacterium | reverse complement strand
TCGCCGAAACTGACGCGATAATCGGATTTCTCTATTTGGGCACGACCAAGACGCCTGGTCCGCCACGCCGTAACGACGCGGACTCAGTTACCCGTCGCTGGGCGGGTTGAATTGGCCGCAGCAATTTTCTGAGCGATCTGATCTGGATCAATGCCGCGGACCCAGGCGCGGCAACACATTACGTTATGACGACATTCGACGATCGCCGCGAATGCGGGTTCGAGCGGAAGTTCGCCGTGGATCAGGAGCTGGCCTTCAAAGTCACGGCGCGGCGCAACGCATTGCTCGGCCGTTGGGCGACCGCTCAGATGGGGTTTTCAGGTAGCCGGGCAGATGCCTATGTCAAAGACCTGGTTGAAGGCCATGTCGGAAACAGCGATCCGCAAGCGGTGGTAACCCGTGTCATGGGTGACCTCGTTGCCAACGGCATGCCGGTGAGTCGCGAGGAAATCGACGCCACGATCACCCGGTTTACCGCCCGCGCCCGGGTCGAAATCGTCCGCGGCGCCCTGCGCTAGGCTGGATTTCGGCGGACTGCCGCGGCGTCTACGTAGATTCCCTTACGTACATCACCGAATTTCGCGGCCGGATTGGGCCCGGTATCTCTGCAGGATCGAAGGACTGCTCGAGGCGCAGTCCGCAATCTGGGAGGTCCCCCCAATGTCGTTTGCGATTGCCGCCCGCCAAAGCGCCGTTCCCGCTATGCCGCTGCCGATCACGCGGTCCAGTCGCTGTGAGACCTACCCGGGCCGGCGCTCCGCGTCCGCCACCATCCGTACCAATGAGCTCGACCAGTTTGCAGCGACGCGCACGTCTCAAACGGTTGCCTCAGGCACCACCTTTGTCGACGAAGGTGAACCGGCCCTGCATGTCTTCACCGTCGTGTCCGGCGTCGTGAAACTGTTCAAGTTGTTGGCCGATGGCCGGCGGCAGATCGTCGGATTCCGGGTTCCAGGCGATATATTTGGTTTCGCGCCGGGCGGCGAATACACAGTAAGTGCCGAAGCCATCTCATCGGTCACATTGCACCGGTGTCCGAGACGGCAGCTCGAGCGCGCCTTCATCGAGTTGCCGGGGGTCGAGCGCCAGCTATTGGATGCGATCAACTGTGAACTGGCGTCGGCGCAGGACCAAATGGTGTTGCTCGGCCGCAAAACGGCGCACGAGCGACTGGCGTCGTTCCTGTTGTCGCTGTCGCGACGGCAAAACAACGACGACAATTCGGTCGATTTGCCGATGACGCGCACCGACATCGCTGACTACCTCGGCTTGACGATGGAAACCGTCAGCCGTGTTTTCACGGTGCTCAAGGGCAGCGGCTGTATCGCAACCAACGGTTCGGGCAAGATCTACATTCTCGATATCGACGCACTTGCCGAATTAGCCGACGGAGTTGCAGACGACGATGCCTGAGTCGGGCGGCAAAGGCATTTGTCATGAATGACAAGCCAATGATCTATCTGGTGGATGATGACGAGGCAGTACGCGATTCGCTCGCGCTCCTGCTTGAATCGCATGGGTTCAACGTGTCGGCGTTCGCGTCGATCGCCGATTTCGAGCGCACATATCGGCCGCGTGACAAAGCATGTTTGATTCTCGATCACCACCTTCCGGGCGCGAGCGGCCTCGAATTCCTAGCCTCGCCGGAAGGTGCCGCTTTGCGCATGCCAGTGATTGTCATCACAGGCGGTGCCGATCCGAACATCAGCGCCCGCGCCCGCACGCTCGGCGTCGCCGCGTTTCTCGAAAAACCGATTGGCGAGACGCCATTGCTGGCGGCGATCGAAAGTGCTCTGGCGATTTGACCTAGGTCAATGCCCGGGCGCTCGATTGGTGCAAATTAGCCGCGAGAGTCGCCAAGGGAGATCACCATGAACGCAAGCACGCTCGACAAGAGCATTATCTTCGCGCTTCGCATCCTCGTCGGGTGGACCTTCCTCTATGCCGGCGCCTGGCAGATTTGGGAAAATTACAGTGCGGCAGCCTTTCTCAATCACGTCGTGACCTTCCACGATTTCTTCGCCACGTTTGTGACGCCGGCCGTGCTGCCGTTCACCGATTTCCTGATGAAATGGGGACATCTGCTGATCGGTCTGTCGCTGGTTTCGGGACTCATGGTGCGCGTCAGCGGCCCGTTCGGCGTCCTGCTGATGGTCACGTACCACTTCGCGCACATGGACTGGCCGTTCATCGAGAATCACCTCAATCTCTTCGTCGACTTCCACCTCGTCTACGCGACCGTGATCATCTACCTGATCGTGCACAACGCCGGGCACGTCTGGGGGCTCGACGGTCTGCTCGAGCGGCTACATGTGGTCGAGCGCCATCCCGCGTTGCGGCCGCTGGTCGGCTGAGGCGGGTCGCGTCATGTCGCCAGGTGAAATCGCTTATCTCATCCTGATTGTTGGTGCGGCGCTCGTATTTATCGCGGCGTTGGCCTGGCAATCAGGACACAACCCGTGATCTAAGCGGAAAAAAGGGGAACCGATATGCCCACCACCATCCTTGCAGCGGCCAGCGGCGGCACTGCCAGCGCCGGCGCTGTCGATGTCGCGTGCCGCCTGGCCAAGCGGTTTGATGCGCATCTCGAAGGCTTCCACGTCATGCCGGATCCGCGTCAGTTCATCGTGGCGGCAGGATTCGACGTGCCGGTGACCGCCGATCTCATCGACCGGCTGGTTGAAGACGGCAAGCAGATCGCAGCCAAGGCCAAATCTGAATTCGAGCGCGCCGCAGCGCGCAATGGGCTCTCGGTCGACAAGGCAGGCAGCCGGAATGCGCCTTCCGCCAGTTGGCGCGAAGAAACCGGCTACGCTCCGACAGCAGTTGCCGATCGCGGCCGATTCTTCGATCTCGTTGTATTGGGTCGCTCCGAGCGCGTCGTCGATCAACCGCACACTGACGCGATCGAGCAGACGCTCATGCGCTCGGGTCGGCCGGTGTTGCTGGCGCCGGCCAAGGCACCAGCGTCGCTTGGCGAGACGATAGCGCTCGGATGGGACGGTTCAACTTCGGCGGTCCACGCGCTCGCCGGCACGCTGACGTTGCTGTCGGCGGCGCGCCGCGTCGTCGTGATCACCGTCGGCAAGGCGAACGGTGCGTCGTCGGGCGCCGCAGTTGTCGAGTATCTCTCATGGCACGGCGTGTCCGCCACGCATCGCCAGGTTCTGCCGGTTCAGGGCGTCGGCTCGGGCGAGCTGCTGCTGGCCAGTGCACGCGAGGATGACGCCGACCTGCTTATCATGGGCGGCTACGGCCATGCGCCATGGCGCGAGGTGTTGTTCGGCGGTGCGACGCGCCAAATCGTCGGCAGCAGCTTGCTGCCCGTCCTGCTGGCGCACTGAGGCGGCTATGCCTTGGATGCGCGTCCGCCTGGAACTCGCTCGTGGGCCCGGCTTTCCGCAGGGCAGCACCCGTCATGGTTATGAATTCGTCTTACCGCTGCTGCCGGACGGGCGTTTGGACCGGCACGCCTACGGTGCCGCACCGGAGTTGTGCACCGTTCATCGCTTTTGGGAGGGCGAGGGCGATTTCGTCGGCGAACTCGTTCATCTCGATGGCAGTTGGGCATTTTCATTCGTGCCCGGATCGGCGGACGACGAGGCGATCGTCCACTTCGCGCACCACGTCTTTCGCGAGGGCGAGTATCTAACTCTCCGCGAGCCGAACGGCGCCGAGCATACGTTCCGCATCGTCCGCGTTACGCCGGCGCCGGGCCTCAATTTGCGCCGGCCCGCCTGACCCTATTTCGCCGGATCGATGCCGACGGCGAGTGCCATGCGAACGAGTTCGGACAGGCTGCGCGCCGCCATCTTTTCCATCACGCGCGCACGATGGATTTCAACCGTTCGTGGACTGATGCCGAGATTGTAGGCGGTGACCTTGTTTGGATTGCCGGTAACCATCTGCAGCATCACGTCATGTTCGCGCGGTGTCAGTTCGGCGACGTGCTTGACGATAACCGGGTCGCCAGCGGTCTTGGCCGGTGACGCCATTGCATTGCGGATGCTGTCGAGGATCACCTCGTCGGAAAACGGCTTTTCGATGAAGTCCCGTGCGCCCGCCTTCATCGCTCGGACCGCAATCGGCACGTCAGCCTGGCCGGTCATGACAATTACCGGCAGCTTGAGGTCTCGCCGCGCCATTTCGTCTTGCAGCTGAAGCCCGCTCATCTCCGGCATGTGCACGTCAAGCAGCAGGCAGACGCGCGGCGGAAAAGGCGCCCGCGCCAGGAACTCGCGACACGACGCGAAAGCCTCGGCCTTGTAGCCGGCGCTTTCGATCAACATCCTGAGCGAGTCGCGGACTGCGTCGTCGTCATCGAGAATGAAGATGGTTGCATCGTCGGTCATAGTGTCCTCATGCCTCGAACGGTACGGTAAATGCGAATGCCGTGCCGCCGCCAGTCCGTGGCGCTGCCCAGATACGGCCGCCGTGTGCTTCGATGATCGATCGGCAGATCGACAGGCCGACGCCCATGCCGCGCGCTTTGGTGGTGACGAACGGCTGAAACAGGTTCTGGGCGACCTCGGCCGATAGCCCCGGCCCGGTATCGGTCACCGTCACTGTCACCATTCCATCCATCGCGGCCGCTTCCACTGTCAATACGCGCTGCTCGCTGGAATCCATCGCTTCGAGCGCATTACGAATGAGGTTGAGCAGCACTTGCTGGATCTGCACCTTGTCGACGACGACCGGCGGCAAATCCGGGCGCAGCATGAGCCGCGTAGTCACGCCTCCGCTCTTGGCGCCGACCAGGGCCAAGGCGGCTGCCTCTTCGATCAGCACATTGACGTTTTCCTCGCGCCGATCCGTTTCGCCGCGAGCGACGAATTCGCGCAGGCGGCGGATCACCTGTCCGGCACGGTCCGCCTGTGCCGCTGCCTTTTCCATTGCCTCACCGACGCGCGGCGATACGTCGGGCCCTGTTTGAAGCAACCGCCGCGCCGCCAGGAGATAATTGACGATGGCGGCAAGCGGCTGATTCAGCTCGTGCGCCAAGGCCGCGCCCATTTGCCCGAGCTCGCCGAGCCGGGCCACGTGCATGAGTTCCGCCTGAAGCTGATCGATGCGGCGTTCGGACCTTTCGCGTTCCGTCAGATCCCGGACAAAGCCGGTGAAGCGCCGGGTATCGCCGGCGATCGCTTCGCCAACCGACAGCTCCATCGGAAACGTCGTGCCGTCCTTGCGCTGGCCGGTTACGACGCGGCCTATGCCGATGATGTGTCGATCGTTGGTCTTGCGATAGCGATCGAGGTAGCCGTCGTGTTGCTCGCGATAAGGCGCGGGCATCAGAATCTTCACGTTCTGTCCGATGGCTTCAGCCGCAGAAAATCCGAACATGGCTTCGGCCGACGGACTGAACGATTCGACAATTCCACGTTCGCTGATGACGATCATCGCATCCGGCACAGCATCGAGAATGCTTTTAAGGCGGGCGGCGTTTTCGCGTTGCTCGGATGCCGCCTTTTGCTGCGGCCGCAGATCCTCGACGATCGCGATGCGATACGGATGGCGCCGACGCATCAGGGACGAGGTGGCGCGCGCTGGAATCGCCGTGCCGTCTTTATGGATGTAGCGCTTTTCGATCGAATAACTCGCAATTTCGCCCGACACCAGACGCGTGATTTGTCGGCGGTCCTTCGCCATGTCATCCGGATGCGTGATGTCTTCGATCCGGCGCGAGAGCAATTCGTCACGCCCGTAGCCGACGAACGTGCAGAACTTTTGGTTGGCCTCGATCAGCCGGCCGTCCGGCTCGCTCCAATTGATACCGATCGCCGCCGCTTCGAACAGCAGACGATAGGGATCATCAGGCGTTGCCGGTGCGTGCGCGGATTTGGACGGTTTCTGGTCCATGGTTTGTCAAAATGCAACCCAAAGTGGCAATTCGCCGGGTCAAGATCAAGCGTGGTTGGAGCAAACATCACAAAGGCTTGATTTCGCCCGGATACGTACAAATCCGGATCGCTCGAATGGGTTTTGCTTATTAGCGTTTGAAGATCGGAAGTTGGGATTCAATGTCTTTGTCGGAGGGCTCCATCGTGCTCATAACCGGTTTGCTATTCCTCGCTGTTGCCGTGGCAATCGTTGGCCTGACCTTTGATAGCATCGCCCAAGTGTCGGAGAACGATCACCAGGACCCACCACGTAGCTGGTATTGATCGTTTGGCCTGAGCCGATGCCAACGATATACGGTTGCGGCAGCGGTTAAGGACGTCGGCGAATTTTACGATCGGCAATCGGCGACGCGGTTACCGGTCGGATTTCTGCTACTGGCATGCCGCTTGCTCTTCAATCGGCAGATGCTGAAAGACGCCGGGAGACGGCAACAATGATGAATTTCGTGCTTTTTGCGCTCGGCCTGCTGACTGCAGCCTGCGACACGCTGGTTCGCGTCTGATTCCGTCGCTATCGATTAACGCGCAACATGCCGCGAAGCCGTGGCGCGCGTTATGCTATGCCGCCTTTGACGCGCGTGTGGCTATCGTCGGCGGCGCCGGGCTCGCCTTCGGTGATCGCCCGCAGCCACTTCCCTGTCCGCGCGACGCCGCCGAAGGTGAAGAGATGCAGGCCGGCGATATCGACGTGGGCGGGGTCCGCGACCGCAAGCGCGTGGATCACCTTTTCCGGTCCTGATTCGATGAGCAGACGCGCGATCGACGTCTGGCCACCGACCAGAGCGAGCAGCGAATTGCCGATGCCGCAGCGCATCGCGAATTTGGCGAGCGTGGCGATGCTCGCCGGGCCGGCAAGGCCGACACGCACAGGAACGCTCACGCCCATGCCACGCAGCCGCGCGAGCCAGCCGATGATCGGCGCCGCGTCGAAGCAGAATTGCGTCACGATATAGGGCGCGATGCCGTCGCTTTGCAGCAGGCGAAGCTTCGCAGCGAGCGCGGCGTCGAGGGCGGCGGTGGCGATCTTCGGGTGGCCTTCGGGATAACCCGCGATTGCGACGCTCCGGATGCCGCGCTTCGCCAGCAAGCCGGTCTCGATCAGCTCAAGGCTCGAGTGAAACGGTCCGGCCGGCCGATCGAGATCGCCGGCGATAACCAGGACGCGGTCAACCCCGGCGCCGACTGAGCGTGCGAGGAAATCGTCGAGCTGCGTCAGGCCGGTGAGATAGCGTGTTGCGACGTGCGGCACTGGGCAGAAGCCGGCGCGCTTCAAGCGCGCGGCGGTCTCGACGACCGCGTGATAGGAATCATCGGGCGCAAAATTGACGTAAACCGGTGTGCCGGGCGCCAGAAACCCGCGGCACAACTGCTCGCCACCATGCTCGCGCGCCGACAATTCGATCGAAACGCCACGGAGAAGTTCGACGGCGCGTTGCCGCAAGCGCGCGCCTGTCGGCGCGGTCTCCGCCAGTCCGCCGATGCCCGTGCTGGGCATCATCCCGAATCCCGTTTGCGCGAGATGATGTAGGATTCGTCCCAGAACCAGAGGCCGCCGTGCTTCTGCAGCACTTCACGCGTCGCATCGAGATAGGCCATGCTGCCAATGACCTCGGATAGGCGGTGATCCTCGATCTGAGCGACGTAGATCGCCGCGTTCCAGGCCGCGAATAGGGTCGATGTGCCGATCGATTCGCTGATCTCGCTCGGCAAGGTGTGCATCTCATAGCGGAAGATCGAGCGCGTATCGGCGTAGGCGTTGAAGTTGAGGTCGCGGCCATTGCTGCCGAGTTCCGCCTTGACCGCGCGCAGCAGCTGATGCCGGTCATGCAGGAACGGGTTCTCGCCCGGCCAGATCTTCTGGATGATCTCGATGCCCGGATCATTGCCGTGCGAATGGATGCCGATGAGCCGGCCGCCCGGCGCCAATGCGCGGGCCAGCGGCGCGATCACCTTCTGCGCCTTGAATTCGAGCGGCGCGCGGGCGCGATAGGGCTGCGAGGCGATGACAAGGTCGTAATCGGCGCGCGTCGTGCCGCGCCGCGGCCGCAATGGATCGAGCAGGAATTTGTAGTCGTTGCGATAGATCACCAGCACGACGGGCTTTTCGTAGATCGGATTGCCCGAAACCTTGCTCGCCTTGGCACGCCAGTTCTGGTTGAGAAAGGATTGGAGCTCGGTGATCTGCTGCTCGAATTCGTGCGACGTGCTGCCCATCAAGCCGACTTCGTGCCAGACCAAGCTGGTGGCGGCGGTGACCGAATTCGGCGTGAGCCACG
>JBAVMB010000464.1:0-2055 GCA_049689615.1 Allostellaceae bacterium | reverse complement strand
CACGTCGACAATCTGATGCGGGTGCCCAACCGCAATGGGCTGCTTGAATGCGGCGTGCTCGATTTCCAGGACGCGGTCACCGGCCCGCCGACCTACGACCTGGTTTCACTGCTGGAAGACGCGCGGCGCGACGTCACGGCCGATCTCGCCGCGCGCATGAAGCACCGTTATCTCGCGGCATTTCCCGAACTCGACCGCGCCACATTCGACGCTTCGTATGCGATTCTCGGCGCGCAGCGCAGCGCCAAAATCGTTGGCATCTTCACCCGGCTGTGCGTTCGCGATGCCAAGCCGCAATATCTCGCGCACATCCCGCGTGTCTGGCGGATCCTGCAACAGGGCCTGAAGCATCCGGCACTGACGCCGGTGGCGGCCTGGTTCGCGCGCCATATTCCCGAGGCCGAACGCAAAATTCCGCCATGCCGTCCAGCCGCCTGAATGTCCCCGACAGCGCGATCGTGCTCGCCGCCGGCCGCGGCAAGCGCATGGGCGCGCTCACCGACCAGACACCCAAGCCGCTGATCCGGGTCGAAGGCCGCACTCTGATCGATCACGTCCTCGATCGCCTTGCAGTCGCGGGCATCAAGCGGGCGGTCGTCAACCTGCATTACATGGGCGATGCCATTGCCGCGCATCTGGCGCGGCGGCGCGACATCGAGATCGAATTCTCGCGCGAGACCGAGGCACTCGAAACCGGCGGCGGCGTCGTCAACGCGCTGCCATTGCTGGGCGAAATCTTCTATGTGCTCAACGCCGACGTGTTCTGGCTCGACGGCGCAACGATGGCACTGCACCAGCTGGCGGCCGGTTTCAATCCGGCACGTGACGATGCGCTGCTACTGATGCAGCCGACGGCGCGCGCCGCCGGCTACCAAGGGCCGGGCGATTTCATGCTCGATCCGGCCGGTCGCGTGCGCCGCCGCCGCGAGACGGAGATCGTGCCATTCGTCTTCGCCGGCATCGAAATCGTGCACCGGCGGCTGTTCGACAACGCCCCGACTGGCGCCTTTTCGGTCAACCGCCTGTGGGACCGGGCCATCGGCATCGGCCGCTTGCGTGGTCTGGTGCACGACGGCGAGTGGTACCACGTCGGCACGCCCGAAGGCCTCGCTTTGGCCGACGCCCGCGTTCATCTGAACGGATTCGAACGCTAGCGCCATGGGCGCGGTATTCACGATCGATGCCGGCGTGTCCTTCCTGGACACACTCGCGGCGGGGCTGATGGCGCGCGCCGGTGGGGAGCCGCTGGTGCTCGCGCGCATGACCGTGCTGTTGCCGACTCGCCGCGCCGCGCGGTCGCTGGCCGAGGCATTCCTGCGCCAGGGCAATGGCCGGCCGCTGCTGCTGCCGCGGCTGGTGCCGGTGGGCGACGTCGACGCCGAAGAGCTGGCGATCCTTGCCGATGAAAGCACTGGCGACGACGCGACCGATTTGCCGCCGGCGGTGCCCGATCTCGTGCGTCGACTGATGCTGACGCGACTGGTTCTCGGCTGGGGTCAGGCGCGCGCCGGCGCCGGGCCGGCGAGAGCTGCCCAGGCCGCGCCGCTTGCCGCCGAGTTGGCACGCTTCCTCGACGAAGTGTCCGCTGAGGGTTGCAGCCTTGCCAATCTCGATCGCCTGGTGCCGGCGGAACACGCGGCGCACTGGCAGCAGGTGGTCAAGTTCCTCGCCATCGTTTCCGATCATTGGCCCAAGGCCCTGGCCGAGATCGGCTGCCTCGGTGCTGCCGACCGGCGCAACCGCGTGCTTGAGCGCCAAGCCGAAGCCTGGCGGCAGCGGCCGCCTGCGGATCCAGTGATCGCCGCCGGCATTACCGGCGGCGTGCCGGCGGTGGCTGCGCTCGTTGCCACGGTGGCACGGCTGGCGACCGGCATCGTCGTGCTCCCGGGTCTCGATCGCGAAGCCGATACGGTTGAGTGGGATGCGATTGCCGCCGATCCGGCGCATCCACAATATCTGCTGGCACGCCTGTTGGCGCGGCTCGAACTGCTGCCGGCGCAGGTCACTGTCTGGCCGACGGGTAGCGGCGCCAATCCGGCGCGTGCGGCTCTGGTG
>JBAVMB010000463.1:0-2974 GCA_049689615.1 Allostellaceae bacterium | reverse complement strand
CTTTGACCTTGTTGCGCAACTTTCCGCGCACAACGCGCAAGGCGAGCAATATCTCACCGACATCATCGGCCTGGCGCGCAGCAAGGGCCTCGTCTGCCGCACCGCCGAAGGCGACGCCGCCGAGCTGCTCGGCGTCAATTCGCGCGACGAGCTCGCCTATGCCGAAGCCGTGATGCAGCAGCGCCTGCGTTACGCGCTGATGGAATCCGGCGTCACCTTCACCGCGCCCGAAACCGTTTTCCTCTGCGCCGACACCAAGATCGGCCGCGACACCATCGTCGGTCCCTTTGTCGTGTTCGGTCCGGGTGTGAAAGTCGGCGAGGGCGTCGACATTCCGGCCTTCTGTCATATCGTCGGATCGACAATCGGCGATCACGCCCGCATCGGCCCGTTTGCCCGGCTGCGTCCGGGCGCGTCTCTCGCGGACGACGTTCACATCGGCAATTTCGTCGAGGTGAAGAATTCGCGTCTGGCGTCGGGCGTGAAGGCCAATCACCTGGCCTATCTCGGCGACAGCGCGGTGGGCGAGGGCGCCAACATCGGCGCCGGCAGCATCACCTGCAACTACGACGGCATCGAGAAATTCCGCACCAACATCGGCAAGGGCGTGTTCGTCGGCACCAATTCGTCGCTGGTCGCGCCGCTCACCATCGGCCCCGGCGCGATGATCGCCGCCGGCAGCGTCATCACCGACGACGTGCCGGCCGACGCACTTGCTTTGGGCCGCGCGCGCCAGCGCACCAAGCCCGGCGCCGCCAAAATCTGGCGCGCCAAGCGCAAGGCCGAAATCGCCGCGCGCGACGCCAAGCCCGCCTCCAAAGGCCGGCGGTAATCTTGCCCGGGTGGGTTTTGGAGTATTCTCGTGCGATGCGCCGCAATCGGGATCGGAAGACGCGCTTTGCGCGTCTGTCTCTTCTTACCCTCGCCCCCGTCAGGGGGAGAGGGCAGGGTGAGGGGTAGAGCGGCAATGCGTCGTCCCGCGATCGTCGAAATGAAATTCAACCGCCCCTCACCCCAACCCTCTCCCCGCTTGCGCGGGGCGAGGGGGCGGGATGGCGATGTGTTTTCTTACCCTCGCCCCCTGAAAGGGGGAGAGGGCAGGGTGAGGGGGCGGCGATGACGCCCCCGCTGCTCTGATGTGCGGCATCATCGGCATCGTCGGCAAGGGCGAGGTCGCCCCACTCCTCATCGAGGGTTTGAAGCGCCTCGAATATCGCGGCTATGATTCCGCCGGCATCGCCACGCTGGTGAACGGCCGCATCGAACGTCGTCGCGCCGAAGGCAAGCTCGAAAACCTCGCCCGCCGCGTCGCATCCGAGCCCGTCGCCGGATGCATCGGCATCGGCCACACCCGCTGGGCGACGCACGGCGTCCCGAACGAGACCAACGCCCACCCCATCGCCACCGATCGCGTCGCCGTCGTCCACAACGGCATCATCGAGAATTTCCAGGAGCTGAAGGCCGAGCTGACATCCGCCGGCTACCACTTCGAAACCCAGACCGACACCGAAGCCGTCGCGATATTGCTGACGCGCTATCTGAAGGACGGCCTGTCGCCCAAGGACGCCGTCGCCAAGGCGCTCGCCCGCCTCCACGGCGCCTTCGCCCTGGTGATGCTGTTCGCCGGCCACCAGGACACGCTCATCTGCGCCCGCCGCGGCTCGCCGCTCGCCATCGGCTATGGCGACGGCGAGATGTTCGTCGGCTCCGATGCGCTCGCCCTCGCGCCGCTGACGCAGAATCTCGTCTATCTCGAGGAAGGCGACTGGGCGGTGGTGACCGCGTCGGGCGCCACCATCTACGATTCCGCCAATCGCGCCGCCAACCGCGAGATCCGCAAGACCGCGCTCTCCGGCGCGCTCATCGGCAAGGGCCGCCATCCGCATTTCATGAAAAAGGAGATCTTCGAGCAGCCGACGGTGATCGGCGACACGCTGCGCGCGCTGGTCAACCCGGCGACGCGCACGGTCCACCTGCCCAAGCTGCCGTTCGATCTCGCCGCCATCGACCGCATTTCCATCGTCGCCTGCGGCACCTCGTACAACGCCGGCTTGATCGCGCGCTATTGGATCGAGGGCCTGGCGCGCCTGCCGGTCGAGGTCGACATCGCGTCGGAGTTCCGCTACCGCGAGAGCCTCGTGCCCCAAAACACGCTGGCGCTCTTCATCTCGCAATCGGGCGAGACCGCCGACACGCTGGCGGCACTGCGCTATGCCAAGGCGCAGGGCGCGCACATCCTCTCGATCGTCAATCAGCCCGAAAGCTCGATCGCCCGCGCCTCCGACGCGGTGTTGCAGACCATGGCCGGTCCCGAGATCGGTGTCGCCTCGACCAAGGCCTTCACGACGCAGCTCGTCGTCTTGGCCTGTCTCGCGATAGCGCTCGCCCGGGCGCGCGGCACCATTGATGCG
Source organism: Allostellaceae bacterium (assembly GCA_049689615.1). Classification (GTDB taxonomy): domain Bacteria; phylum Pseudomonadota; class Alphaproteobacteria; order ATCC43930; family CGMCC-115725; genus REEB95. The sequence goes on along the minus strand of JBAVMB010000463.1, from coordinate 563 downwards.
AAACACGAGGCCGCGCTGACCATGGCGCTGACGGAGGTGCCCGAGCGCGCCGCCGACGTCCTGGCGCACGACGCGCGCATCGAGGCGATGGCCGAATGGCTGGTCGAGACCAAGGCGCGCGACGTGCTCTATTTGGGCCGCGGCACCGCCTATCCGCTGGCGCTCGAAGGCGCCTTGAAGCTGAAGGAGGTCTCCTACATCCACGCCGAAGGCTATGCCGCCGGCGAGATGAAACACGGCCCCATCGCGCTCGTCGCCGACAACGTGCCCGTCGTGGTGCTGGCGCCGTCCGACGCGCTCTTCGACAAGACGCTCTCGAACGTGCAGGAAGTCCTGGCGCGCGGCGGCAAGGTGATGATGATCTCCGACCGCGAAGGCCTCAGCCGCTTGAACGGCCAGCTCGCGCACGAGATCGAAGTGCCGCGCTGCGATCCGTTCGTGGCACCCTTGCTCTACGCGATCCCGGTGCAGTTGTTGGCCTATCACGTCGCGGTGCACAAGGGCACCGACGTCGACCAGCCGCGCAACTTGGCGAAGAGCGTGACGGTTGAGTAGGGTAGGGA
>JBAVMB010000462.1:0-1598 GCA_049689615.1 Allostellaceae bacterium | reverse complement strand
ACCGAGCCAGGGACATCAAAGCCGAACCACGCATCGAGCACGTCGGGACGGTGCTGACCGTCGGCGACGGTATTGCCACAGTCGCCGGCTTGCTGAATTTGCGGGCCGAAGAACTCTTGCACTTCAGCGGTGACGTGCTCGGTATGGCGCTGATGCTGGATGCTGATCGCATCGGCTGCGTCCTGTTCGGCGACGACGCAAAAATCGCCGCCGGCGACCGGGTGCATGGAACCGGCGCGGTGGTCAGCGTTCCGGTCGGCGTCGCGCTGCTCGGCCGCATGGTCGATCCGGTTGGCCGGCCGCTCGACGATGGTCCGCCGGTTGCGGCCGAACGCTTCGATCCGGTTGAACGCGAGGCTCCGGCCATCGTTGACCGCGACCTCGTCGCCGAGCCGCTGCAGACCGGACTCATGGTGCTCGATTCGATGTTCACCATCGGTCGCGGTCAGCGCGAGCTCATCATCGGTGACCGTTCCACTGGCAAGACGACCGTCGCGGTCGACGCCATCATCAACCAACGGACTTCCGACGTCATATCGGTTTACGTGTCGATCGGACAGAAATCGTCCGCCACGCGGCAAGTCGTCGAGGCCATCCGCCGCGGTGGCGCCTTCGAGCGCTGCATCTTCGTCGTCGCCGAGGCCGACAGCCCGCCCGGGTTGCAATGGATCGCGCCCTTCACGGGCATGACCATCGCCGAGTTCTTCCGCGACCGCGGCGCCGATGTGCTCGTCGTCATCGACGACCTGACCAAGCACGCGGCGATCCATCGTGAAATCGCGCTGTTGCTGCGCGAGCCGCCCGGACGCGAGGCTTATCCGGGCGACATCTTCTATCTCCACGCTCGATTGCTGGAGCGGGCGGCCAAGCTCAACGCTGAGCGCGGTGGCGGTTCGATCACCGCGTTGCCAATCGCCGAAACCCAGGCAGGCAACCTGACCGCCTATATTCCGACGAACCTGATCTCGATCACCGACGGCCAGATCGTTCTTGATTCCAAGCTGTTCTACGAAGGCCAAAAGCCCGCCGTCGATGTCGGGCGCAGCGTCAGCCGCGTTGGCGGCAAAGCACAACCCGAAGCGCTCCGCAGCGCGTCGGCGAGCATGCGGCTCGATTACGCGCAGTTCCTTGAGCTCGAAATCTTCACGCGCTTCGGCGCCATGGTCGATGAACGCACGCGGCGCACAATCGAGCGCGGGCGCCGCATCCGCAGTATCCTCCAACAGGGCCCCTACGCACCGTGGCCCCTGGCCTTCGAGGTCGCACTCTTGCTCGGCGTGTCATCGGGCGCTCTCGACGCGGTTCCGCTAGAAGCGATGGACACGATCAAGGCACAGATCCGGCCGTGGCTCGAAGGCCGGCTGCCGCGAACGATCGAACGCCTCAATGCTGGTGGCGCGCTTGCCGACAGCGATCAGAATGCCATCCGCACCACAATTGCCGAACTCGTGGCCAAGTTTGCCGGGCCGGCGCCGACAGGCCAGTCGCCATGACGGAACGGCTTGCTGAAATCGAGGGCCGGCTGACGAGCATGCGCGAGCTGAGTGAGATCATCAGCGCCATGCGCGGGCTCGCCGCAATGCGTATTCAGGAAGCAG
>JBAVMB010000461.1:0-7021 GCA_049689615.1 Allostellaceae bacterium | reverse complement strand
TGATCGAAGCGGTGATCGCCGCCGGGGCGTCGACGGTCAACATCCCCGATACGGTGGGCTATGCGGTTCCGGGGGAGTTCGGCGACCTGATCGCGATGTTCTTTTCCCGGGTGAAGAACATCCGGCAGGCGGTGGTTTCGGTCCACTGCCACAACGACCTGGGGCTGGCCACGGCCAATTCGCTTGCCGCCGTCCTGAACGGGGCGCGCCAGGTGGAGTGCACGATCAACGGGATCGGCGAGCGGGCGGGGAACAGCGCGATGGAGGAGATCGTCATGGCGCTCAAGACGCGCCACGACGTGATTCCCTATACCACCGGCATCAAAACCGAATGCATCACGCGCGCATCGCGCTTGGTTTCCGCGATCACCGGCTTCGTCGTGCAGCCGAACAAGGCGATCGTCGGTGCCAACGCTTTCGCGCACGAAAGTGGCATCCATCAGGATGGCATGCTCAAGCATGCCGGCACTTACGAGATCATGACGCCGGAATCGGTCGGTCTCGGCAAGTCGACGCTCGTCATGGGCAAGCATTCGGGCCGGCACGCCTTCAAGATGAAGCTGAAGGAGCTCGGCTTTGAGCTGGGCGACAACGCCTTGAACGACGCCTTCCGGCGCTTCAAGGAGGTCGCGGATCGCAAGAAGGACGTCTACGACGAAGACATCGTCGCGCTGGTCGACGACGAGATCCAGCGCGGCGACGAGCGCATCCGGTTCGTATCGCTGCAGGTAATCGCCGGCTCGAAAGGGCCGCAAACCGCGGAAATCGAGCTCGATTTCGACGGCGTCCGCCACACTGCGAAGGTCACCGGCAATGGCCCGGTCGACGCCACCTTCAACGCCCTCCGCGCCATCGTGCCGCACAGCGTACGCCTGCTCCTCTATCAAGTGCACGCCGTGACCGAAGGCACCGACGCGCAAGCCGAAGTCACCGTGCGGCTCGAGGAGGACGGCAAGACGGTCGTCGGCCAAGGCGCCGATCCCGATACGCTGGTCGCCTCGGCGCGCGCCTATATTCATGCGCTCAACAAGCTTCTCACCAAGCGGGCGAAGACCGCACCCGCCGCACTCACAGCGTAACGGCGGTCCACCAACCAACCCCGGGTCACACCATCACGATGTTCGGCAATCTTCTCGGAATGCTGTCGGCCGATATGGCCATCGATCTCGGCACGGCGAATACGCTGGTCTACGTCAAGGGCCGCGGCATCGTCCTGAACGAGCCCTCGGTGGTGGCTATCGCCAATGTCAAAGGCCGCAAGCAGGTGCTTGCGGTCGGTGACGAGGCCAAGATGATGCTCGGCCGCACGCCGGGCAACATCCAGGCGATCCGCCCTCTGCGCGACGGCGTGATTGCGGACTTCGAGGTGGCGGAGGAAATGATCAAGCATTTCATCCGCAAGGTGCACAACCGTCGCAGCTTCGCTAGCCCGCAGATCATCGTCTGTGTGCCGTCGGGCTCGACCGCCGTCGAACGCCGCGCCATCCAGGAATCGGCCGAAAGCGCCGGCGCCCGCCGCGTCTTTTTGATCGAAGAGCCGATGGCGGCGGCGATCGGCGCGGGGCTGCCGGTCACCGAGCCGACGGGCTCGATGGTGGTCGACATCGGCGGCGGCACCACCGAGGTCGCGGTACTGTCGCTCGGCGGCATCGTTTATTCGCGCTCGGTGCGCGTCGGCGGCGACAAGATGGACGAGGCGATCATTGCCTATATCCGCCGCAACCATAATCTGCTTGTCGGCGAATCGTCGGCGGAACGCATCAAGAAGGAAATCGGCTCGGCCTGCATGCCGGAAGAGGGCGAGGGCCGGATCATGGAGATCAAGGGCCGCGACCTGATGAACGGCGTGCCCAAGGAAATCGTGATCTCGGAACGGCAGATCGCAGAGAGCCTGTCCGAACCCGTCGGCGCCATCGTCGAAGCCGTCAAGGTCGCGCTCGAGCACACCGCGCCCGAGCTCGCGGCCGACATCGTCGACAAGGGCATCGTGCTTACGGGCGGTGGCGCGTTGCTCGGCAATCTCGACTATGTCCTTCGCCATTCCACCGGCCTGCCAGTGTCGATCGCCGACGACCCGCTGTCCTGCGTCGCGCTCGGTACCGGCCGCGCGCTCGAAGAGATGAAGACCCTGCGTAATGTCTTGATAAGCATGTATTAGATATGTTCTTCCCGACCCAGACGATGTACGAAATACCGAAAGCCGTGTAAAAATGAGCGACGCTGGCGTTCATGGGGGAGGACGTTGGCACTTAGCGGAAGCTATCGGGACGATGAGCAGCGGTCGGCGCCAATGAGAGTTTCAGCCCCCGTTCGTGCGACAGTCCAGCGACTGACGCTTCCTTTCCTGATTTTCATTTCGGCGCTGCTGGCGGTCCTCGGTAAGGCTGACGTCCTGCTGTTCGATCGCGTGCGCGTCGTTCTCGCTGATACGTTGGCGCCGGTGCTCCAAGTCGCCGGCGAACCCATCGTGACGGCCTCGAAGGCGATCGGCACGGTCAAGGACATCGCGTCGGTCTATCGCCAGAATGAAGAACTCAAACTTGAGAACCAGCGGCTACTGCAATGGCAGGAAGTGGCACGCCGCCTTGAATCCGAGAACGAGGAGCTTCGTAACTTGGTCAAGTTTGCGCCGCAGGGCGCGATGTCGTCGGTCGCGGCGCAGGTGATCGCGGATTCTGGCGGCGCGTTTCTGCGCAACGTGCTGGTAAATGTCGGGCGCGACGAAGGTGTGACGCGCGGCCAGCCAGCGCTGACCGGCGATGGGCTCGTCGGCCGTGTCATCGAACTCGGCGACCGCACCGCGCGTATTCTGTTGCTGACCGACATCAACTCGCACATCCCTGTGGTCGTTGAGGGCACGCACGAGCGCGCGATGCTCAATGGCGACAACTCGGATCAGCCGCAGCTGGTCTATTTCCAGCCCAAGACTCCGGTGAAACCGGGCGATCGTATTGTCACTAGCGGCAGCGGCGGCGTTTTCCCGCCTGATCTGCCGATCGGCGTCGTCGTCTCGGCAAACGGCATGATCCGCGTCGAGCCGTACGCCGATCTGGCGCGGTTGGAGATGGTGCGCATCGTGAACTACGGTCTCGATGGCGTGTTGCCGGACAGCGCGATTCCGGTGCCGCCGTCTATCGGAAGGAGCCGCAGCCGGGCGACTTCTGCGCGGTAGTCATGCCCTATTCCCGCAATCGCGATTATTTTGGGTTCGTCGCCCGCATGGTGCCCGGTACGACGACCATCCTTTTCGCGTTGCTGTCGCTGCTGCCGTTCCATGTTCCGAGCTTCGGTTCGATCGCACCGGGCTTCGCGCTGATGGCGGTTTTTCACTGGTCGGTTTACCGGCCCGATCTCCTGCCGCTCAGCGTCGTGTTCTTCGCGGGCTTGTTGCTCGACCTGCTCAATGGCACGCCCTATGTCGGCCTGTCGGCCCTGGTGCTACTGCTGGTGCGCACCGGCGTCGTCACTCAGCGACGGGTGTTCAGCCACCGGCCGTTTTCGATCCTGTGGCTCGGCTTTTTCGGCGCTGCCGTGGGTGCGTTCGCCCTCGAATGGGCGTTCGTCAGCCTGATGCAGGTGCATGCCATGGTGCCGCGCCCATTCATTTTCCAGACGCTCATCACTACGGCGTGCTTCCCGATTGGTAGCTATCTTCTTGCGCTGGCGCATCGCGCAATGCCGGCGCTGAGTGCGTGACATGAAGAAGGCAAACGGCCGCGGCAAAATCCTCACCCGTCGAGCTATGGTATTGGCCGGCGGCAAGGTTGCGCTGCTGGCGGCGCTGGCCGGCCGTCTCTATTACCTCCAGGTCGTCCAGGCGCCGAAATTCTCCATGCTGGCGGACGAAAACCGAATCAATATTCGGCTATTGGTGCCGCCGCGCGGCCGCATCGTCGATCGCTTCGGTGTGCCGCTCGCCGTCAACCGGCCGACCTACCGCGCCGTGGTGATCTCTGAACAGGCAGGCAACATCGACCAGACGCTCGATGCGGTCGCCGATCTCGTGCCACTCACTGACGCGGATCGCCGCCGCGTTCTGCGTGACATCCGCAACCGGCACAGTTTCGTGCCGATCGCCTTGCGCGAGGATATGGACTGGAACGAGATGGCGCGTATCGACGTCAACGCGGTCGATCTGCCGGGCGTTTCGATCGAGCAGGGTCTCATCCGCCATTATCCCTTCGGGGACGAGACTTCGCACGTCGTGGGTTACGTCGCGCCGGTTTCGGAACAGGAGCTCAACAGCGACGATCCGCTGGTAGAGCTGCCCGATTTCCGCGTCGGCAAAAGCGGCATCGAGAAGCAATACGATCTCGAGCTCCGCGGCACCGCTGGCACCAGCGAGGTCGAGGTCAATGCTTTTGGCCGCGTTGTGCGCGAACTCGCGCACGAGGGCGGCATCGCCGGCGACCAGATCGTCCTCGGTCTCGATATGGCGCTGCAGGATTTGGCGATGCGCCGCTGCAATGCGCAAGGCTCGGCCTCCGCCATCGTCATCGATTCGTGGAACGGCGAGGTGCTTGCTTTGGCTTCGGCGCCTGGTTTCGATCCAAGCGCCTTCGCCAGCGGCCTGAGCCCGGTGCAATGGAAAGCACTGGTCGACAATCCTTACAATCCACTGGAAGACAAGGCGATCGCCGGCACCTATTCGCCGGGTTCGACGTTCAAGCCGCTGGTGGCGACCGCCGCGCTCGAAGCCGGCGTGATCACCCCGGACACCGAATTCTTTTGCCCAGGTGAATTCCACCTCGGCAATACGGTATTCCATTGCTGGAAGAAAGGCGGGCACGGCACCCTGTCGGTGCATCGCGCCATCCGCGAATCCTGCGACGTTTTCTTCTATCACACGGCCGATCTGGTCGGAATCGATCGCATCGCCCAGATGGCCAACCGCTTCGGCCTCGGCGTCAAGGTCGGCATCGATGTCCCCGGCGAAAAGACCGGGCTCATTCCGACGCGGGCTTGGAAGCTGGCTACCACCGGCGTCGCCTGGCAGCGCGGCGAGACTCTCAGTTGCGGCATCGGCCAGAGCTTTGTTTCGGTGACGCCGCTGCAGCTCGCGATCTACGTCGCCCGCATTGCGACCGGACACGCGGTGAAACCGGTGCTCGTGCGCGACGACGGCGTGATGACTGTGGCGAGCCCGGTCGCGACCGAGATCAGCGCCAGCTTCGCGCCCGTGGGTGTCCAGCAGAAAACCCTCGATGTGATCCGCGATGCAATGTACGGCGTCGTCAACGAGCCGCACGGCACCGGCTATGGTTCGCGCATCGAGGATCCGGCGATGACGATGGGCGGCAAGACCGGCACGGCACAGGTTCATCACATCGCGCGCGAAATCCGTGATCGCGGTGTGGTCACTGGCACCAAGGTGCCCTGGAAGGATCGCGACCACGCGCTGTTCATTGCTTTCGCGCCGGTTTCGGCGCCGCGCTACGTCTGCTCCGTCGTGGTCGAGCACGGCGGCGCGACCGGCGGCGAAGGCGGCGCGGTCGCCGCGCCGATCGCCCACGATTTGCTGCTCGAAGCGCAAAAGCGCGATCCGGCGCGCCGCGTTCCGAGCGAACCTTTCGACGCCACAAAATTGGTGCAGGGCTGAGCCGAACCATGCGCTGGCTCTACGATCCCTCCAGTACACAACAGACGCTTAGCGTTAAGCTGTTGAACATGAATTGGCCATTGGTTGCGCTGGTCACGACCATCGCCTGCGTCGGTTTCGCCATGCTTTATTCTGCCGGCAACGGCAGCTGGCATCCGTGGGCCGAACGCCAAGTGGTACGGTTCCTGGTCGCGGCGCTGGTCATGCTCGCGGTCGCCATGGTCGACATCCGCGTCTGGCTGCGTGCCGCTTACGGCTTCTACGCCGTGACCATGGTCCTGCTGATTGCGGTCGAGGTGCGCGGCGCCATCGGCATGGGCGCGCAGCGCTGGATCGATCTTGGCGTGATTCAAATCCAGCCGTCGGAGTTCATGAAGATTGCGCTGGTGATGGTGTTGGCGCGGTATTTCAACGGCATGCCGGCCGAAGAGATCGGCAACCCATTGAAGCTGATCGTGCCGGCGCTGATGATCCTGGTGCCGGCAGCGATGGTGCTGAAGCAGCCCGATCTCGGCACTGCGACCATGTTGGTCCTCGGCGGCGCCGCGATGTTTTTTCTCGCGGGAGTTCGGGTCTGGAAATTCGCGGTCGTCTTTGCCGCCGCTGGTGCGGTGGTTCCGTTCGCTTGGCATCACTTGCGCGATTACCAGAAGAACCGGATTCTGACGTTCCTCAATCCCGAGAGCGATCCGCTCGGCGCCGGCTATCACAGCTTGCAGGCCAAGATCGCGGTCGGCTCGGGCGGGATTTCCGGCAAAGGCTTTCTGTCGGGAACCCAGGCGCACCTCTCGTTCCTGCCCGAACGGCAAACGGACTTCATTTTCACCATTCTGGGCGAGGAATTCGGCCTAGTCGGCGGCTTGGTGCTGTTGGCGCTGTACGCCGTCGTGTTTATTTACGGCTATGCGATCGCGTTCCGCTCGCGCAGCCATTTTGGCCGGCTGCTTGCCTTCGGCATCACCACTAACCTGTTCCTTTACGTTTTCATTAATGTCGCCATGGTCATCGGCTTGTTGCCGGTGGTCGGCGTGCCGCTGCCGCTGGTGTCGTATGGCGGTACCTCTATGCTGACGGTGATGTTTGGCTTCGGTCTGCTGATGAGCGTTTACGTCCACCGCGACGTCCGCATCGGCCGCTATGGTGAGGCAGAAACCTGAGCCCATGCGGCTCGACAAGCCGGCAGCAGGTTGTTATATACGGCGCCTTCCCGCGCGGGTGCATAGCTCAGTTGGTAGAGCAGCTGACTCTTAATCAGCGGGTCGTAGGTTCGAATCCTACACGGTCCACCAAAGACTTTGTAGGGAGGCTCGGAGTCGGGTTTCGGAAGCAGGCTGCCGAAGCAACGTCTAAGTGTTCTGCCTCGCGAAAAGCGCGGGCGAGTGGTGGAATGGCAGACACGCTAGATTTAGGATCTAGTGCCGC
>JBAVMB010000460.1:0-4572 GCA_049689615.1 Allostellaceae bacterium | reverse complement strand
TTCTGATTGCTCTTTTTTATCACACCGCGCTTGGCCTGCGGGTCGTAATCGAAGATTACGTCCATTCCGCGATTAAGTTCGCGGCGGTGATCGCGGTGTATCTTTGTTGCTTCGCGCTCGCGATCGCGGGTGTTGTGGCCACCCTGCGTATCGCGCTCGGCGCTTGAGGGGCACGATGCGCACACATAGAAGACCACTTAACGAGGCTGGCAGCGATTGCGGCGGTGGTCCATTCGGATGATGAACGAGCTGGGAGACAATGCGATGTACGTCGAAAGATTGTTGCCCGCGGCGCGAGAAAAGCTCGTCACGATAGCGGATGATGCCCCACTGATCGAAGCAGCAAAATTCCTGCTTACGGGAACGGACCTCGTGATCGTGTGCGGTCCCGCAGGTCTTGTTGCAGGAGTCATCACAAAGACGGACGTTGTCAGCCAAATAAGCCGCTGTCAGGGAGCGAGCTGCACAATGGCAGCTTCATTGGCGATGGCACGCGACGTTGCGGTCTGCCGGCCAGGCGACTTGCTGCAGGACGTCTGGAAGCGAATGAAAGAGCGGAGGTTGAAAAATATTCCTGTCGTGGGCCGGGATTCTCGACCACTGGGAATCCTTCGTGCGCGAGACATTCTACAAGCTCTTCTCGAGGAATCCCAAGATGAGGAATCAATATTACGAGATTATGTTATGGGCGTTGGCTACTTGAATTAGCTGCAACAAGTTCTCAGGAACCCATCCCATGTCTGATTTGAAGCCAGAGTCGTTGGGCCATTCGCAACAGCGCCAAGAGGCGCTTTCTCGGTGGGAAGATGAGGGTGGGGCGATCCCTGTCTCCTCTCAAGTGAGCTCGACTTCCGGAGAGACGCAATCCGAGGTTCCTCATTTGACAAATGCCGAGTTGGTGCAGCTCCGCATTCGCGTGATCGCATTGGAGAATTTGGTTATCACGTTGCTCGCAGGCGCATCCGATCGGCAACTCGATCTTGCTCGCGAAATGGCAGCCTATATATCGCCGCGACCGGACGTCACGCATCACCCGCTGACGATCCACGCGGCAGCTCAAATGATCGATCTTGTCGCGCGGGCGGCTCAATTCCGGGTGACGCCGCGGGGACACCGCTGAGACTCCCTCAGGCAGCGGTGTCCTATAAGCGCACGTCGGCGTCAGATGAAAGCACGCTGCCGGCTGGGCTGCGTCCGGAGCGCAGCGCCAATTCCGACGCGTGGAGCGAACGAACCTCGAAGTGCGATGGCTCTACTCGAAAGCGGACGTGCTTGATGTAAATGGTGGCAACGCTGCGCGACAGTCCCAGGCGATGACGACGATCTTCACGATAGGCCATTCGACGCGCACGATCGCCGAATTTGTGGCTTTGCTCCGGCAGGCCGCGGTCGACCTGCTAATCGACGTACGCTCGATTCCGCGCTCGCGGACCAATCCACAGTTCAACGCCGACGCACTGCCCGAAACTCTCGCTGAAGCTGGGATTGGTTACCGTCACCTGGCCGCGCTTGGCGGTCTGCGCCATCGAAAAAAGGGAGCGAAACCATCGCCCAATACGCTCTGGCGGGTCGCCGCATTCCGAAACTATGCAGATTACGCGGCAACCGACGCCTTCCGGACGGGATTGGACGAATTACGAGCGCTCGCCCGCGACCATTGCTGCGCGATCATGTGCGCTGAAGCTGTGTGGTGGCGCTGCCACCGGCGCATCATCGCCGACTACTTGTTAGCAGAAGGGGTCCCGGTGGCGCACATCATGGGCCCCAATAAGGTCGATCCAGCGAAGCTCACGCCTGGCGTGCGATCGCTGCCCGACAGGACGCTCGTCTATCCGGCGGCGGACAAGAAGGACATAGCGATAGACGGACCCAGTTCTGGTTCTGGCTCGCGTTGAGCGTACGTCGCCCCGCCGCGTTTAGGACGATTGAATCTGCGTAGTTTCCGAGCCTGCCAATGTCGCACCGCTCGAATTAGGGTCGACGGGTTGAGTGTCGGGAACTCCGGCGGGCGCACAGCTCCCGGCAAGCGACTGGCAAGACGGTTTTGGACAAAGTGGGATGGGCTCGGCAGGCCAAGCGCGATCCCGCGCCGGGCTCGATCGCCGGATTGAACGTCCTGGCATCGGTTGCATTGGAGGCGTCAACGTGCAGTACACACACAACACACTCTCCGAGAACATCCGCGCAAAATCCGTCGAGCTGCTTAACAAGCACCTCGCGGCAGCGATCGACCTTCACGGACAAGTCAAGCAGGCACACTGGAACGTGCGCGGGCCGGCCTTCATCGCGGTCCACGAGCTTTTTGACAAGGTGGCTGACGTGGTCGAAGAACAATCCGACACGATTGCGGAACGCGCGGCGGCGCTCGGCGGCACGGCGCAAGGGACAGTGCAGGTCGCGGCAGGGCGTTCATTCCTGGTGCCCTACGCCTTGGGAATCGCCGACGAAAAAGAGCACATCTTCGCCCTTTCTGCGTCGCTAGCGGCCTTCGGTCAATCCGCGCGGAACGCGACCAGCGAGGCTGCAACGTTTGGCGATGCCGACACGGCCGATCTATTCACAGAGATTTCGCGTGGCATTGATCACGAGCTATGGTTCGTGGAATCGCACTTGGCGCCGAAATGATTTGCGGCACCGAAAGGCCGCAGCCGTCGCGCCCGGGGCGCGGCTTAGTCGACCGGCCCCCTGAGAAAACAACCGCATTGGCGCTTCGGACAATCGTTCGAGCACAGTGTCGGCCGTGGTTGTTGTCGGGACTGTTCTCCAACGAGCGCTGTGCATCGACAGCACATATCCGATCGAAGGATTGCCATTCGATCAGTGGCCCATATTGACGCAGAGGAGTGAGCGGTGTTGTGGGATGCATCGGCGATCATCGGCTGTGCAATCGAGGCGAGTGATGGCCGGCTCGGGACCGTCAGCGACTTGCTGTTTGAGGATGTCAGCTGGGCCATTCGATGGCTGATCGTGGACTCCGGCAATTGGCTCCCTGGTCGCAAGGTCCTTCTGCCGCTCTCGGCCTTGGGGCAACCCGATCGGGCGCAGCGCCGCTTCCCGTCAAACTGACGATGCAACAAGTCAAGGACAGCCCGGATGTCGATACGGATCAGCCCGTGTCGCGGCAGATCGAGACCCATGTCTACAATTATTACGGTTGGGATCCATATTGGAGTGGTGGCTATTTCCCAATCGACAGTGGGATGGCGACACCATTCGTAGCGCCGCTGTATGGGAAACCACGTGATCCTGGTCGCGCCGATGCTCAGCCCAACGAGGGTGATCCGCATCTCCGCAGCATCGCGGTTGTCATCGGGTACCATATCCATGCCACCGACGGCGAGGTAGGTCACGTCGAGGATTTCCTCGTGGACGATGCCGGTTGGAGCATTCGATTTATCAAGGTCGATACCAGGAACTGGTGGCCGGGAAAGAGGGTTTTGATCGTGCCGCGTTCGGCACGAGAGATCGATTGGGCGGATAGGCTGGTTCACCTGGATGTCAGCCGCCAGAAGGTCAAAGGTAGCCCGTCGTACGATCCGTCCATCACGGTAGATGGGGCTTATGAAGAAAAATTCCTGACGTATTACGGCATTAGATGGGTCGCCTCTTGAGGAGCGACAGAGGTATGCAGTTTTAATCCAGATCATCTCATTCCGAGCAGCATCAGCCTCAAGGAGATTCGAATGAGCGAAGAAAAGGCGAAACTCAGCGGGCCCGATCTCACTCAGGGTGTTGAGCTCTCAACGATTCCTGATGGGACCATGCTGCTTGGACATGCCCAAGGCGAACCGGTGCTCCTGGCCCGGCGCGGTGATGAGGTGTTCGCAATCGGAGCCATCTGCACGCACTACGGCGCGCCCCTCGAACAAGGGCTTCTCGATGGTGATACGGTTCGATGCCAATGGCATCATGCCTGTTTCAGCCTGCGCACCGGTGAGGCTCTCCGTGCGCCGGCGTTAAACCCGGTTTCGCACTGGCGTGTTGAATATTGGCATCGCGAAGAGGTACGCGACTTGGCGCGTCAGTTCACGCCTGTCGAAACGCCCGTCGGCTCCGTGTACGTTCAAGAGAAGTTCGGAGGCACCGTATATGTGCGGGAAAAGCTGGCGTTCGTAGGCCGGCCTTCGCAACCGCTGGCGGCCGGCTTACCGGCGACGGTCGTTATCGTCGGCGGCGGTGCGGCGGGCAATGCGGCCGCCGAGATGCTCCGCCGCGAAGGCTATTCCGGCCGCATCACGATGCTGAGCGCGGATGAATCGGTGCCGTGCGACCGGCCCAATCTGTCGAAGGGATATCTCTCAGGCGCCGCGGTTGACGAGTCGAACCCGCTCCGATCGGAGAAATTCTACAAAGACCACGAAATCGATCTGCACCTTAGCACGCGCGTAACGACAATCGACACGGCGGCCCGGCAGGTTCGGCTTTCGGATGGCAGCTGCCACCCCTATCAGGCGCTCCTGCTTGCTACCGGGGCCGAGCCGGTGCGTCTCGACATCCCTGGGGCAGATCTCCCGCACGTGCACTATTTACGGACGCTGGCTGACGGTCGCGCTCTGGTCGCCAGCGCTCTGG
>JBAVMB010000459.1:0-4400 GCA_049689615.1 Allostellaceae bacterium | reverse complement strand
GGGCAGGGGATACGGTGCTTCGCTAGGTGCTCCATCAGCGCCAGGAAGAAGGGCAGATCGGCCGGTGCGGCGCGCTTTTCGTAGAGCGTCAGGATGTAGGTGCCGGACTCTGTGCGCAGAAGATAGTTCGAATTCTCGACACCTTCAGCGATGCCCTTGCACGACACCACTTCGCCGATTGCGTACTCGGCGATGAAAGCCTTGAGCTCCTCGTCGGGAACGTCGGTATAGACGGCCATGCGGATTATGACTCGCGACGCGCGGGCGCTTGTGCGGCCCTGGATCGTCGAATAGAGTGCGAGCCGATTTTCGCCCGCCGTTTTTTGGCACGTTAATACAGGCAGAACCCTTAAGGAAAGGGAGATGAAGAGACCAGACTCGGCGGGGCGGCTGAAGCGTCAATTGGCGATGGTCGCTGTGATGGCGCTGCCGATTTTGCTCACGGGATGCTTCGGCAAGACCAGCGCCGAAAGCTTAACCTGTCCGAGCAGCGCGCCGACACCCGGTCTCGACGTTGCGCCGCTTTTCTCCGGCCCCGGCCGTACCCGCGACGATGTCACCACAGCGGCGCGGATTCTCGCCGTCAAGGATTCGTGTTCCGAAGAAGATAAGGGCATTCGCGTCGACGTTACAGTCGCGTTCTCGATCGTGCGTGCGTCGCCCCAGGTCCAGAATTCGCAATTCACCTATTTCGTCGCGGTGGTGGATGGCGCCAGTAACATCTTGAACGAGCAACGGTTCGGTCTGGCGGCGCATTTTGCGGGCAACGAAAATTTCCTCGCGGCAACCGAGAACATCACCGTGCATCTGCCGGTGAAACGCGTCGCAGCGGGCGCGGATTACCGTATCGTCGCCGGCTTCCAGCTGACGCCGGATCAGATTCAGTTCAACAACGCGCAGCAGCAACCCGCGGCGCAATGAGCAACGGGCGCAAGCGGATCAAGTTGCCCTCCGCTGCGTCGACGCCGGCTGCCAGATTTCCGGTTCTGCGCGCCATGCGCGCGGCGCGCCGGCGGGGCCAGTCGCGCACCGACATCTATCATTCGCTGCTGACGGTCTCGTGGGCGGGTTTCTTCGGATTACTGACCGCCGCTTACGCGTTGTTCAACGTCGTCTTCGCGCTGCTCTACTTGGTGCAGGGCGGCGCGATCGCCAATGCCAAGCCAGGTTCGTTCGCCGACGCTTTCTTTTTCAGCGTCCAGACGATGGCGACGATCGGCTATGGCGACATGCATCCCGCGACGTTTTATGCCAACGCGGTGGTGACCGTCGAAGTGCTGCTCGGCATGACCGGATTCGCGCTCGCCACCGGCCTGATCTTCGCCCGCTTCTCGCGGCCGACGGCGCGCGTCATGTTCAGCGACGTCGCCGTCGTCAGCCGTTACGACGGCGTGCTGACGCTGATGTTCCGTGCCGCCAATCAGCGCCGCAACCGGATTCTCGAAGCGTCGGTGAACGTCATGCTGGTGCGCAACGAGCTGACGGCCGAAGGTCAGGTGATGCGGCGCTTCTACGACTTGAAGGTGGCGCGCCAGCACAATCCGACGTTCGTGCTCACCTGGACGGTGATGCATCCGATCGACGAAACGAGTCCGCTGCACGACGCCAGTGCGGCGACGTTACGTGAGCAGGAGGCGGAGATCGTCGCCAGCATCAGCGGCCTCGACGAAAGCTTCGCGCAGACGATCCATGCCCGGAAAAGCTACCAGCCCGATGATATCCGTTGGGGCTGGCGCCTGACGGACATCATCGGCCGCACGTCGGAAGGCCGGCTCACCATCGATTACGACCGGTTCCACGACGCCGAAGAGGAATCCGGCGGCTGAATCCGGGGTCCGCGTCCCCGTCAGGAATCGTAGGACACGACCGACGTGAACGGTACGTCGAGCCGTTTGCGGCCATTGAGGAAGTTGAGTTCGATGATGCAGCCGGCGGCAATGACGTCGCCGCCGACCTTGCGGCAGAGGTTGATCGCCGCTTCGAGCGTGCCTCCGGTCGCCAACAGATCGTCGAGCACGGCGACGCGCCGGCCGCGTTCGATCGCGTCGGCCTGGATCTCGATCGTGTCGGTGCCGTATTCCAAAGCATATGTGTACGGTATCGTCGCGCCGGGCAGCTTGCCACGCTTGCGCACCATGACGAAGCCGATGCCGAGCGCCAGCGCGAGCGGCGCTGCGACCAGGAAACCGCGCGATTCGATGCCAACCAGCAATTCTGGCCGATGCGGCGCGAGCGCCTTTTCCATCCGCTCGACAGTCGTTTGCCACGCCTTGGCGTGCGCCAGCAGCGTCGAGATGTCGTAGAAGAGAATCCCCTTCTTGGGAAAATCCGGCACGCCGCGGATGTGCTGCTTCAGGTCCATTGCCTCGCCTCGATGGAAATCGTCGCCCAATCTAGACTGCGGGCTCGGGGATACGAAAGCGCAGTCTTGCGCTAATATGGCCGCCGGTCCGGCCGAGGGAAGGGATGGCCCAATCCATCGAGCAGACACGTGACGGCGATGCGCTCGTGCTGCGGCCGCGTGGCCGCTGGGTGGTCGCCGAAGCCCAGGCGCTCGACGACCGTCTCGCCGAAGTCAAGGCTGGGGCAGCGCGACGCGTGCGTATCGACCTCGCCGGCATCGAGGCGATGGACACCACCGGCGCCTGGCTGTTGTTCCGGCTGAAGCGTGGCCTCGAGGCGGGTGGCGCTTCCGTCAGCGTCGATCACGTCGGTGCCGAACTGGCGCCGTTGTTGAATCAAGTCGAGAAACGCCCTGTTAGCCCAACTAGGCCGATACGCCGCGGCTTTGGACCGTTCCTGCTGCTGGCGCATATCGGCTTCCGTACCGTCGAGCTCCTGCGCGTGGCCCGTGGTCTGCTCGGCTTCTTCGGTGAGGTCACCGTCACATTCGTGCGCACCGCGGCGCGGCCGCAGCGTTTGCGCTTCACGCCGATGGTGGCGCAAATGCAGCGTGCCGGCGTCTCGGCGCTCGGCATCGTCGGCCTGTTGTCGTTCCTCGTCGGCATCGTCATGACCTACATCGGCGCGCAGCAGCTGAAGCCCTACGGCGCCGAGATTTTCACTGTCAACCTGCTCGCCGTTGGCTTCCTGCGCGAACTCGGCGGGCTGTTGGCCGCCATCATCATTGCCGGCCGATCGGGCAGTGCCTTCACTGCCGAGATCGGTGCCATGATCGTCAACGAGGAAGTCGATGCGATGCGCACGCTGGGGCTCGATCCGATCGAGGTCCTGGTGGTGCCGCGCATCCTCGGACTAATCCTGACACTGCCGTTTTTGACGTTTTGGGCCAATTTCACGGGTCTCGTGGGCGGCGCGGTCATGTGCCGCATGTCGCTCGACATCCCGCTGACGACGTTTCTTGTGCAGCTGCACGGCGCAGTGTCGCTGTGGAGCGTATTTCTCGGTATCATAAAGGCGCCATTCTTCGCCGCCTGTATAGCGCTCATCGGCTGCAACGAAGGTTTGCTGGTGACCCGCAGCGCCGAAAGTGTCGGGCGGCGTACGACACAGTCCGTGGTCCAATCCATTTTCCTGGTCATCGTGCTCGATGCGCTCTTCTCGATCTTCTTCAACGAGCTCGGCATCTGACGCTGCTACGGCGCCGGTCGTGCGCGTGCACGGCCTGGCGACCAAGGCCGGCGGCAGGATCCTAATGCGCGACGCCACCTTCGAGCTGCAATCCGGCGAGGTGCTCGGCGTGGTCGGCGCGTCCGGCGCCGGAAAATCGGTCCTGTTGCGCACGATCGTCGGCCTGACGCCGGCGGCTGCAGGCACGATCGAGATTTTCGGCGAGGAGCTCGGACGGTCGGGACGGACCGATCTGCGGCGCTTCAGCAAAAGGTGGGGCGTACTGTTTCAGGACGGCGCGTTGTTCAGCTCGTTGACAGTCGCCGAGAACATCATGGTACCGCTGCGCGAGCAGCTGCACCTTTCGTCGGTGCTGATGCACGACATTGCCGCGCTCAAGATTGCGCTCGTCGGCCTGCCGCCTGATACGGCCGAGAAGATGCCGGCCGCACTGTCAGGCGGCATGCGCAAGCGCGTCGGCCTCGCGCGCGCCCTGGCCCTCGACCCGAAGCTATTGTTCCTCGACGAGCCGACCGCGGGGCTCGATCCAATCGCGGCCACGGAATTTGACGGTCTCGTTGGTGATCTCAAGGAGAGCCTCGGCCTGACGGTGTTCATGGTGACGCACGATCTCGACAGCCTGATGGCGATTTGCGACCGGATCGCCGTCATCGTCGATCAGCGCCTGGTGATCGGCACGCTCGCCGAGTTGGTGCGCAATCCGCACCCCTGGATCCAGGCATATTTCCGCGGCCCGCGCGGGCGCGCCGCGCAGATCGCCGAAGCTGCCAACGGGTAAGGTCATGGAAACGCGCGCCGAATACGTGCTC
>JBAVMB010000458.1:0-1714 GCA_049689615.1 Allostellaceae bacterium | reverse complement strand
TCGTCACCGCCAGCAGCGAGAAGCGCCGCGTTGCGGCTGCCGCCGCGCTCATGGCGGATGCGCCGCCGCTTCGCGCCGCCGTTAGCAACAGCGCCAGCGGTATGAGTCCGCCGAGCCAGGCGCCAGCTGCGAGCAGATGCAGCAAATCGGCGGCGAGATGAATCGTGCCGCTCGTGCCTTCGTCGGCTGCGCCGTGTCCGGCCCACGTGAGGCTCGCAAACAGCGCCGCCGACAAGGCCAACGCGATCCACCTGATGGGCTTGCGCCGGCTCCGAAGTGCCATGCAGGCGCCGAGCAACACGATGAGGGCCAGGCGCAGCAACCAATCCTCGCCGATGCGCGTGCGTATCAGTACGGTGCCGATGACACCCGAACCGAACACGGCGCCAAGCGGCTCTCCGCTCATTCGTCCCGCGACGCCGGCGAGCCACGCGGCGCCCGAGATCGCTGCCAACGCCAGGCTGATCCAGGCAACGAGCCTCATTCGTTGGCGCAAAGTTTGGACCGCAGCCGAGCCATCCAAGGCTGGCCCGGCAACCAGACATTCGAACGTGCTGACGCCGGCCAGCGACACGCAAGCGGCGAAATGCAGCGTGCGCACGGCGACGATGAGCGCGTCCATGGTGCCTATCGGCCGACGTCGAAGCTGAACGTGCCCTCGGTCGTGTGGGTGTCGACCGAGACGACGTGCCAATGGACGGTGTAGGTGCCGACCGGCAAGGGCTTGAGTCCCAGCTGCAGCTCGGCCGGATTGTCGGCGGCGATGTGGGCGTTACCCTCATCGACGCGCTGGCCGGCCGTATTGGTCACGGTCGCGGTGCTGAACGCCGGCTCGATGTGCTCGGTGAACCACAGCGCGACGTTCGCCGGCGCCGTCAGCACGGTGCTGCCGACGGCTGGGCTGGCATGATCGAGGAAGGCATGCGCGTGCGCCGGTCCCGCCACGGAGATGCCGGCAGAAAATGCCATTGCAACGAGAAGGCGCCGGGTCATTGCCAGAGATCCGTGTCGAAGAGGGGTTTGCCGAGGGTATTCGGCAGCACATCGTCGAGGAACAGGTGGAACTGGAAAATGAAGCCAGTTCCCTGTGTCTGACGCGTTGCGTCGTTGGCCGGAACGATCGCTTCGATGCCGCCCTGCCAGGTATCGGCCTCATAAAGAATGCCGGGGGCGATGGTGCCCGTGGTTGGACCGTGCGGCGGCGTCGTCATCGAGATCTCGACCAAAGGTACCAGACGGCCGACGAATGCCGGCAGGTTCAATGCTTTCACATGCTGTTGCATGTAGGGCACCGAATATTGCAGCGACGCGGCATAGGCCCATTGATCGGCGCGCTGGCTCGGCGTGTCCGAGAGCTGATAGCTGAGCTCGCCGGTGACGGCGAGCGGTCGCATCACGCCGATCGGCAGATCGCCGAGGCCTTTGCCGAGATAGAGCGTTGGCGCCGTATAGCTCACGTTGCCGATGGCGCCGGCGTTGATCAGCTGGGACGAGCCGGTTTGGGCGAAATTCCTGATCACGCCGACCGACGCGAGGAACTCGTGCGTGTCCCAACACGGCAACTCGTCCTTGAGCGTCACCGTGAGATTGTCCCAGCCATGCAGCGACTGGGCTCCGCCATGCTGGGTGAAATAGTCGCCGTTGATCGCGACGCCGAGGTCGCGCGTGATGGTTTTGTCCCACTCGAAACCGTAGTCGATCGAATGGCCGGCAG
>JBAVMB010000457.1:0-2916 GCA_049689615.1 Allostellaceae bacterium | reverse complement strand
CTCGCGCCCAAGGAGGTGTCTAATGGCCGTCCGTGTCTCGCGGCTCTCGAACGGCATGCGTGTCCTCACCGACGCCATGGACACGGTGGAGACCGCCTCGATCGGCGTCTGGGTCGGCGTCGGCACGCGGCATGAGCCGAAGGAGATCAACGGCGTCGCCCATGTGCTGGAGCACATGGCGTTCAAGGGCACCGAGCGGCGCTCGGCGCTCGACATCGCCGCCGAGATCGAGGCGGTGGGCGGCCATCTCAACGCCTATACCTCGCGCGAGCACACCGCCTATTACGCCAAGGTGATGAAGCCGGACGTGCCGCTGGCCGTCGACATCCTGGCGGACATTCTGCAGCACTCGACCTTCGAGCTCGCGGAGCTCGAGCGCGAGCGCACCGTCATCCTGCAGGAAATCGGCCAGGCGCAGGACACGCCCGAGGACATCATCTACGACTATCTGCAGGAGCAGGCGTTTCCCGACCAGCCTATGGGTCGGCCAGTGCTTGGCCGCGCCGCGATCATCCGCAACATCAGCCGCGATGCGGTGGCTGGCTACCTGGCGGGCAACTACGCCGCACCTGGCATGGTATTGGCGGCCGCAGGCAATTGCGATCACGATGCGGTCGTGGCGCTGGCCGATCGCGCGTTCACGGCGCTGCCGGCGCGCAACCACGCTGCGACCGAACCGGCGCGCTATGTTGGCGGCGAATATCGCGAGGGCCGCGACCTGGAGCAGGTCCATGTTCTGCTCGCCTTTCCCGGCGTCACCTTCGCCGATCCCGACTATCACGCTGCGTCGGTCGTGTCGGCGGCGCTCGGCGGCGGCATGTCGTCGCGGCTGTTCCAGGAGATTCGCGAGAAGCGGGGCCTGGTCTATTCGATCTACTCTTTCAGCCATTCCTACACCGACAATGGCCTGTTCGGCGTCTATGCCGGCACCGGCGAGCGCGAGGCAGCCGAACTGCTGCCGGTTCTATGCGACGAAATCCGCAAGCTCGATCGCGGCCTCGATTCCGCCGAGCTCGAACGCGCCCGCGCTCAGCTCAAGGCTGGCTTGCTGATGTCGCTCGAGGCGACCGCCGCTCGCGCCGAGCATCACGGCAATTACATGCTCGTCTTCGACCGGCCATTCGACGCCGCCGAGACCGTCCGTCGCATCGATGCGGTCGACGAAGCAGCAGTGGCGCGCGTTGCGGCGCGGCTGGTCGCGGCGCGGCCGACCTTCGCCGCGCTGGGCCCGATCGGAGCCGTCGAGGATTACGACCGCCTCTCGCGGCGCTTGGCGGCGTAAGGAGACGGCGGTGGGGTCGGAGCTGCTGGCCATCACCCGCTTCTTCGGCGCCGCGCCGCCGCCGTTCCGGATCGTCGGTCCGCGCGTCACGTTACGCACACCCGAGCGCGAGGATTTCGACGAATGGGCGGTCCTGCGCGCCGAATCGCGCTCTTTCCTTACGCCATTCGAGCCGAGCTGGCCGAACGACGCGGTGACCCGCGCCGGCTTTCGCCGGCGGCTGCAGCGCTATGCCGCCGACTGGCGCAGCGACCAGGGCTACAGCTTCCTGCTGACGCGCCGCGCCGATCGCGTGTTGCTCGGTGGCATCAGCCTGTCGAACGTGCGCCGCGGCGTCGCCGAAACCGCCAGCCTCGGCTATTGGATCGGCGAGCGTTTCGCCCGCCAGGGCTACATGACCGACGCGCTCAGGCTCGCGCTCGCATTCGCCTTCGACCGGCTGCGGCTGCATCGAATCGAGGCGGCCTGTTTGCCGCACAACCAGGCGAGCCGGCGGCTGTTGTTGAAAAGCGGGTTCCGCGAAGAGGGTTACGCCAAGGAATATCTGTCGATCGACGGCCGGTGGCAGGACCATTTGCTGTTCGGCTTTCTGGCCAGCGAGTGGACGCAGGCCGGCGAGACGGCGCGCGCCTCGGAGGCGGTCGCGTGAATGCGTCAGGCCCTGCCGGATTCCCCGGACAGCGACAGCAGATCGACGCCAAGCTTGGCGAGCGCGCGCTGCCACTTGTCGCCGTGCTGGGCATCGAACACGATCTCTTCGTCGGCGGCGACGCTCAGCCAGCCGTTTGCCTGGAGCTCGGAATCGAGCTGGCCGGGACCCCAACCGGCGTAACCCAGCGCGAGCAGGCAGCGCTTCGGTCCGCCCCCGCGGCCGATTGCGCGCAGGATCTCGAGCGTCGCGGTGAGGGCGACGTTGCCGCCGACGACCAGCGTGCCGTCCTCGACATAATCGGCCGAGTGCAGTACGAAGCCGCGGCTGGCCTCGACCGGGCCGCCGAAATGGATGTGACGTTCGCTGCCCGGCAAGGTTATCTCGATGCCGAGCTGCTTCATCAGCGCCGGCCAGGTCACGTCGTCGAGCGGGCGGTTGACCACCAATCCCATCGCCCCATCTTCATTGTGGGCGCAGAGAAAGACCACCGAGCGTGCGAAGCGCGGGTCCTGCATCTGCGGCATGGCGACAAGAAGATGGCCGGTGAGCGACGTCACGAAAACCTCCAGCGTTCTCAAATAAGCCCGCGCCGCCGGCCTTGCAAGACACGCCAGCGTGTCCGGCGCGTGTTCGCGGCGTTGGCGTTGCTCGCCGCGGTATCTGCGATACCAGCACGCGCCGCGGCTGGGTCGTCAGATTGGTTCACCACCGACCAGGGTGAGGTAAGGCTCATCGCCGCGCGTGCCTCGCTCGCAGGACAGGAAACGCAGACGCTCGGGCTTGAGTTCCGTATGGCGCCAGGCTGGCACATTTATTGGCGATCGCCGGGCGATGCCGGCTATCCGCCGCATCTCGGTTGGACTGGTTCGGCGAATCTGGCGCATGCGGATATTCTTTGGCCCGCACCGCAACGGTTCTCGGTCCTCGGGCTCGAAACCATGGGTTACAGCGACGCCGTGGTTTTGCCAATCGCGGTACGAGT
>JBAVMB010000456.1:0-2328 GCA_049689615.1 Allostellaceae bacterium | reverse complement strand
GCCTATATCCAAGCGCTGCTCGAGCAGACGGCCGACACGCTCGACAATCTGCAGCGCGTCCTGAGCCGCGGCGAGGAGAGCCGCATCTCCGCCAACGCCAACATCGTCAATCTGACCGAACGCCTGGCCGGGCTCACCGACCAGATGCGCGCGGAACAAGGCCTGATGCTCAAATTCGCCGAGCAGCAACTCGAGATGAAGCCGGTGCTGCAACGTCTGGCCGACGGCGGCGGCGCAGCGGGCGCACTTAGTGACGAAAGCCGCGCTCATCTGCGTGCCATCGAAGTGCATCTCGTCCGGCTTACCGAAGACGTGTCGCAGGGCCGCGGCGAGGCGGTGCAGGAAATCCGCAACGAGCTGCGACTGGTGGCGCGCACCATCGCAGCGCTCCGCCCGGAACCCGAGCGCACGCGCTAGGCCGGTATGTCGCTCTATTCCCGCCGCCAGCGCCGGTCGACGATCAACATCTGGCCGGGCTTCGTCGACGCGCTGACGCAGCTCGTCATGGTGATCATCTTCGTGTTGCTGGTGTTCACCGCCGGCCAGTTCTATCTCACCGGCGCACTGTCGAACCGCGATGCCGCTCTAGCGCAGCTGACCCGGCAGGTGAACGAGCTAACCGACATGCTATCGCTGCAAAAAAGCGACAACGCGACGCTGCAGCTCAACCTGTCGAAGCTGAGTACCGAGCTGCAAGCGACCGCGACGGCGAAGAACGCTGCGGAAGCGAAAGTCGGTGAGCTTGGCACGCAGCTGAGCGGATCGCAGCAACAGCTCGCGCAGAAAACCCAGGATCTCGGCAAGGCGCAGACTACGGTCGACCAGCTCAATCAGCAGTTGTTGGCGCTGCGCCAGCAATTGGCACAGATTGCCGCCGCGCTCGATGTGTCGGAGACCAAGAATAAGCAGCAGCAGGCGCAGATCGCCGATCTCGGCACCCGCTTGAATCAGGCGCTCGCCACCAAGGTCGCCGAGCTGGCAAAATACCGGTCGGAATTCTTCGGCCGCTTGCGCGCGATTCTGGCCAACCGCCAGGACATCCGCATCGTCGGCGACCGCTTCGTCTTCCAGTCCGACGTACTGTTCGACACCGCCAGCGCCGAGCTGACCCCGGCCGCGCAGACCCAGCTCGCTTCGGTGGCGCAGGCGCTGAAGCAGCTGTCGAGTGAGATCCCGAATACCATCGACTGGGTGCTTGAGATCGATGGCCATACCGATGCGCGGCCGATCCATACGGCAGAATTCCCGTCGAACTGGGAGTTGTCGTCGGCGCGCGCCCAATCGGTGGTGCGCTTCCTAATCACCCAGGGCATTCCGCCCAATCGCCTGGTGGCGGCAGGTTTCGGCCAGTACACGCCGATCGCCACCGGCAATACCGATGCGGACTACACCCAGAACCGGCGCATCGAGCTCAAGCTGACGGAACGTTAAGCCGGCCTCGCACGATAAGGCCGAGGCCCGTATGCCGGATGTTAACCGCGCGGCGGTTGCATGAATCGGGCGTGGCCGCTATAAAGCGCGCCTCCCTGGAGCGGCACCCATGAAAGACGGCATCCACCCGGATTACCACGAGATCACGGTCGTTATGACCGATGGTACGACCTACAAGACCCGGTCGACCTACGGCAAGGCGGGCGACACGCTCCACCTGGAAATCGACTCGCGCTCGCATCCGGCGTGGACCGGCGGCCAGCAGAAGCTCCTCGATACGGGCGGCCAGCTCGCCCGATTCAACAAGCGTTTCAAGGGCTTGGGCGTCAAGAAGTAGCCCGCCGCGCCCCTTGACGGGGCGCAATCCCGATCCCATCTGAGCTTTCGTCCGGAGCCTTCGCGGGTCCGGACGATGGGTGCCCGGCCATTCTGGCGGGTGCGCAAAACCCACTTTGCTCAATGGAGGTTGTGGATCATGGATACGTTCGATTTCGCGCCCTTGTTTCGCTCGACCATCGGCTTCGACCGCTTGCTGCGGCTGGCCGATACGGCGACCCGTTTCGACGGCTCGGGCTACCCGCCCTATAACATCGAGAGCACCGGCGAGAATGCCTATCGCCTGACCGTGGCGGTCGCGGGTTTTGCGTCCGACGAGCTCGATGTCACCGTCAAGGAGAACGAGCTCCTGGTGAGCGGCAAGTCCAAGAAGGACGAGGCCAGCACTAGCTATCTCCATCGCGGCATCGCCAGCCGCACGTTCGAGCGCCGCTTCCAGCTCGCCGACCACATCAAGGTGGCGGGTGCAAGCCTCGACAATGGCCTGTTGCACGTCGACCTCGTGCGCGAAGTGCCAGAAGAGAAGAAGCCGCGCAAGATCGAGATCGCCAAGGGCAGCGG
>JBAVMB010000455.1:0-13384 GCA_049689615.1 Allostellaceae bacterium | reverse complement strand
ATGAAGATTTCGTCGATGTCGGACAGCACCAGCGCGGCGGCGCCGTCGGATACCAGCGAGCAATCGGTGCGCCGCAGCGGACCGGCGACGATAGGATTCTTGTCCGAGACGGTGCGACAGAAATCGTAGCCCAGGTCTTTGCGAATTTGCGCGAGCGGGTTGGCGGCACCGTTTTTGTGGTTCTTGGCGGCGATCCTGGCGAGCGCGTCGGACTTATCGCCGTAGCGCTGGAAATACATCTGCGCGATGCGGCCGAAGACGCCGGCGAAGCCGCCTTCGATCTCGCCTTCCTCCTTGAGATAGGCCGCGCGGATAAGGATGTCGCCGACCTGCGGACCGGTGATCTCGCTCATCTTCTCGACGCCAATAATCAAAACGCGGCGCGCGCGCTTGGCAGCGAGGGCGTTGAGGCCCTGGTGGATCGCCGCGCTGCCGGTGGCGCAGGCATTCTCAACCCGGGTCGCCGGCTTGAAGCGCAGACTCGGATCGATCTGCAAGGCCAGCGACGAGGGGAATTCCTGGCGCACGAAGCCGCCATTGAAGGTGCCGATGAAGATTTCGTCGATGTCGGCCGGCGCCAGGCCGGCGTCCTTGATCGCGTCGGCCGAGGTTTTGACGATGAGGCTTTCGATGTCCTCGCCTTCGAGCTTGCCGAAGCGCGAATGGGCCCAGCCGATGATGGCGGCGGTCATGGCTTCTCCTTGGCTTGCGTCCTTAGGATATACTGACGGCGGGAGCGGGGAACAAGCACATGGCACGCGATAGCCTGACGCTGCGGCGTCCGGACGACTGGCATCTGCATCTGCGCGACGGCGCGATGATGAAGGCGGTGCTGCCGTTTACCGCGCGCGTCTTCGGCCGCGCCATCGTCATGCCCAATCTGGTGCCACCCGTGACAAGCGTTTCCGCCGCCGAGGCATACCGCAAACGCATCCTCAAGGCGCTGCCCAAGGGCGCGAAATTCACGCCGCTGATGACCGCCTATCTCACCGACGCGACGGCGCCGGACGAGATCGAGGGCGGCTTCAAAAACAGCGTGTGGGTCGCAGCCAAGCTCTATCCCGCGAACGCGACAACCAATTCGGCGCGAGGCGTCACCGACATCGCACGCATCGAGAAGGTTCTCGAACGCATGACGCGGATCGGCATGCCGCTTTTAGTGCACGGCGAAGTCACCGATCCGGCGGTGGATGTGTTCGACCGCGAGGCGGTGTTCATCGAGCGCATCCTGGCGCCGCTGACAAGGCGCTGGCCGGAACTCAAGATCGTGTTCGAGCACGCGACGACGCGCGACGCGATCGACTTCGTGCGCGCACAGGGACCTAACGTCGCCGCGACCATCACGCCGCATCATCTGGTCATCAGCCGCAACGCGCTGTTCCAAGGTGGATTGCGGCCGCACATGTATTGCCTGCCGGTGGCGAAGCGCGAGGCGCATCGGCTGGCGCTGCGCCGCGCCGCGACCTCGGGCGATGCCAAATTCTTTCTCGGAACCGACAGCGCGCCGCATCCGATCGCCGACAAGGAGAAGGATTGCGGCTGCGCTGGCATCTTCTGCGCGCCGGCGGCGCTTGAAACCTATACGCGAATTTTCGACGAGGAGAACGCGCTCGACAAGCTCGAAGCCTTCGCCTCGCTCAACGGCCCGCGCTTCTACGGAATGCCGCCGAATGAGACACGCGTGACCATGCGTCACGAAAAATGGAAAGTGCCGGCGAAGGTGAAGGCCGGCAGCGCCGCGGTGAAGCCGTTCCTGGCGGGCGAAGAATTGGGGTGGAAGCTGACGGCGTAACGCCGCTTACGGGATCGCGTGCTCGATGAAGGCCTGCGGCACGGCGTTGCCCCATTGCGACACCAGGCCATCCTCGGCCGAGATCTGGTTCGCCGGCGCGCGCGCGTTGAGCACGTCGGTGTCGGTCCAGTGCTCGTGCACGCGACCCCACGGATCTTCCCAGTAGTCGTAAATCTGCGAGCCGAGCACGTGCCGGCCGATGCCCCAGACGTGCTTGTACTTGCCCTTCGATTTCATGTGCTCGTGGCCGAGCATGACGTCATCGACGTCGCGGACTTCGAACGACAGATGGTTGAGGCCGGTCTTGGGGCCGGCGATGCAGAAGAAGACGTGATGGTCGACGTAATCGTCGCCCCGATCGAGCCGGTTGAACGAGCCGATGACGTTCGCCTTGTCGCCGGCATAGACATCGTCCGAACACAGTAATCCTAACGTCTCGCGATACCAGGCGAGCGTCTTGCCGATGTCGGTCGACATCAGCACGCCGTGGCCGATGCGCTTCACCTGCGATGGGCCGCGCGGCACGCGGCAAAGCGCTCCGGCGCGGCGCAGCTTGGCCTCGCCCCAGTTCATCACGTTGTCGCGCACCGGCAATTTGACGACTTTTTCGAGGCCGTGGATCAGCTCGATCTGGTAGCCGTTGGGATCGGTCAGGCGCACGCGCTGGCCGCCGCCGGGCTCGTCGAGGGTTTCGATGCCGGAGGCGCCGGGCGCCTTGGCGGCGCGTTTCAAATCGTCCTCGCTCGCCACGGCATAGGCGAAGCCCAGGAACTTCGATGGGCCGAGCTCGGTGACATGGATGTGGTGCACCGGATCGGTGCCGCGCATGAACAGCTTGTCCTTGGTGCGCGCGACGCGGACGAAGCCGAAATCGGCGAGGAATTCCTCGGCGACGCCGAGATCGGGCGAACGCAGCCGTCCCCACAAAAAATCGATGGCTTTGACGACCGGCATGGCGACCCCTCCCCTTGCTGGCTTCGTCTTATGGAAAAGCCTAGCGCAGATCGGACGCGGACGGAAACACCCAGAGTTTCACCACGGAAGACACGGAGATAATGGGAATCGCCCCCTCCGTGTTCTTCGTGTCTCCGTGGTGAATGGATTTAGGCGCTGGCGCCGAGGATGGTAAAGACATCGCCGTTGCTGGCGCGGCGCTCGATGTGCTGGCGGTGCCAGAGCGCGTAGAAGAGCAGCGTCCAGGCGGCGAAGCCTTCGCGCTTCCTACCGGCCTCACGGAATAGCGTCGCGACCGCGCCGGGTTCGCAAAGTTCGGCGATGCCCGGCTGCGCCGCGACCAGTGGACCGAGCTGCGCGCCACGCCGCGCGATCCATTCGCCGACCGGTACGGTAAAGCCGCGCTTCTTCGCCATCGCCTGCGCCGCCGGCACCTTGCTTTCGACCCAGCGGCGGAGCAGCCACTTGCCGAGCCGCTTGCGGATCTTGAGATCGTCTGGCAGGCGGAACGCGACCTGCGCCACGGCGGGATCGAGGAACGGCGTGCGGCCTTCGACGCCGTGCGCCATCAGGCAGCGGTCGAGCTTGGTCAGCAGATCGTTCGGCAGCCAGTCGGCGCAATCGGTCGCCTGCGCCACCTGCAGGCGCGAGCGGCCGCGCGTCGCTTCCGCCAGCTCGGCAGCCTGCACGCCGTCGCGCCAGCCAGCAAGATCGGCGCGCAGCAGGCCGAGGCCGTCGAGATTGCCGCGGCCGCGTAGCAATTTGCCGCCGAGCCACCACGGCCGCATCACCGAGCGATAGCGGCCGTAGCCGGCGAACAGCTCGTCGCCGCCCTCGCCCGACAAAATCACCTTGAGGCCGGCGGCGCGCGCCGTCTCGGCCAGCTTGTAGGTCGGCAGCACGGCGTAATCGGCGGCGGGATCGTCGAGCGCGCGTGCGATCGCCGGCAGCGATTGCCAGAAATCGCCTTCGCGGAATTCGACCTGGACATGCTCGGCGCCGAGCGCACGGGCGACGGCGCGCGCCGCGGCGCGCTCGTCCGCCGCCTCGGTATTCGAGAAGCCGATGGTGAAGGCCTGCACCGGACGCTCGTTGAGCCGCGCCATCATCGCCAGCACCGCCGTTGAATCGATGCCGCCGGACAGGAACATGCCGTAGGGCACATCGGCACGCTGATGAATCAGCACGCTGTCGGCGAATGCGCGATCGAAGGCGGCGAGCGCGCCGGCTTCGTCCTGCCAGCGCACGCCGCCCGCGGGCAACGCCTCGATGCGGCGGCGTTCGACGATGCGGCCGCGCGCCACCACCACCGTCTCGCCCGGCAGGACACGATGCACCCCCTGGAACATGGTCTCGCGGCCGGTGGTGAACTGCAGCTCGAGCAGCTCGTTGCGCGACCCTGGATTGAGCACCGGCGCGCCGTCGCGCATCGGCGCAAAGCCGCCGCGAATGAGGGCCTGCGGCTCGGACGCGAACGCCAGGCCGAGCGGCGTCTCGACGTAATAGAGCGGCTTGATGCCGAATGGATCGCGCGCCAGGATCAGCCGGCCCGCGCCGGGATCGTGCAACGCGATGGCGTACATGCCGCGCAGATGGCGCGTGAAATCCATGCCGTAACGGCGATAGAGGTGCAACGGCACCTCGCAGTCGGACGCGGTAGCGAACACCGCCGGCGGCAGATCCTGCTTGAGCTCGATGTAGTTGTAGATTTCGCCGTTGGCGACCAGCGCCGCGCCGGCCGGCTCGTAGAGCGGCTGATCGCCGGTGGCGAGATCGATGATCGCAAGGCGTGTTTGCACCATGCCGACGTCGCCGGCGCGATAATGGCCGAAACCGTCCGGGCCGCGATGCTGCAGCGCGGCTTCCATCGCTGCGAGGCCGGCAACCGGCGGAGCCTCGCCCGACAGCGTCATGAAGCCGGCGATGCCGCACATCAGGCAGCGACTTTCGCGAACAACGCCCGATAGGCCGCAACGACGCGCGTCTCGGAAAATTCGGCGGCATAACGCGCGTGGCCGGCGGCGGCGAGCCGGCGGCGGAGATTCACGTCCTCCGCCAGGCGATCGAGCGCGAGCGCCAAGGCCCGCGGATCATCCGGCGGCACCAGCAGCCCGGTCTCGTCCCCGACGATCAGTTCCTTCGGACCGGCGGTTTCGCTGGCGATTACCGGCCGATTGGCGGCCCAGGCCTCGACGATGGTATTGCCGAGCGGCTCGTGACGCGACGGCACGACGAGGAAGTCGCACGCCGCGAGCAAGGCCGGCACTTCGTCGCGCCAGCCGAGAAAGCGCACGCGGCTTTCGACGTCGGCTTGGCGCGCGCGGCGTTCGAGCGCAGCGCGCTCCGGTCCGTCACCGGCAAGCCACAGATGAATTCCCGCGGCGCGTGCCAGCGCCTCGAGCAGGACGTCGAAACCCTTGTTGCGGTGCAGCCGGCCGAGCGCCAGCGCCAGCGGCGCATCCGGCCGCTTCTCGGTCAGCGCCGGCGCGCCCGCCGCCGCGACGGTCGGAAAATTCGGCAGGTAATGGACGCGATCGGCGCTCCAGCCGTTTGCCGTGAGATAGGCCGCGATGCCGCGCGTGTTGGCGATCAAGTAGTCGCAGCCGCGATAATATTCCAAATCGTAATACCCTCCGAGCCGCGCAACATGCACGAAATCGCCGCGCGGGCAAAGCGACGTTGCCCGGTTCATCCAGCTGAGCACGATGCGCGGTTGGTAAGTTCGGATCAGCGCGCGCAGGCCGTCGCGTGTCGCGAAATCGAACCAGCCGCCGCGGAACGGCAATGCGACGGGCTCGACGCCCGCGTCCTGCAATGCCGCAACACGCGCCGGATAAGGGCGGATTGCGACGCGCTGCTCCTGGCCGACGCGCTGCAACGCGATCGCGAGCCGGGTGAAGAACGCCTCGGCGCCGCCGTGCTCTGCGCCGGCCATGAGCTGCACCAGCCGCGTCATCGCATCAGCCCTTCGAAGCGGATGGCGACTTCATCCCACGATAGACCGCGCTGCTGTGCCAGCACCGCGCCGTGCATGCGCCGCCATTCGGCGTCGTCGGCCATCACCATGTCGGCCATGTCACGCCGCCTCGCCTTTAAGCCGCTGCAACAGGCTGCGCGCGCCTTCTTCCGCCATGTCGACGGAAAGCGAGTCCATCATGCTATCGGTGGTGAAGCGGTCCCAGCCCGGATGGAAGAGCTGTAGATAAGGTGTCGCCGTCTGCACATAGGCGGCGCGCGGACCCCACGGCGCGTATTCCTTGACCTTGCTCGGTCCGAACAGGCCGAGCGTCGGCGCGCCGACAGCGGCGGCGACGTGCATCAGGCCAGTGTCGTTGCCGAC
This sequence comes from Allostellaceae bacterium, assembly GCA_049689615.1. Lineage (GTDB taxonomy): Bacteria > Pseudomonadota > Alphaproteobacteria > ATCC43930 > CGMCC-115725 > REEB95. Next base: position 7,298 of record JBAVMB010000455.1, on the reverse strand, counting down.
GAACAAGGCGGCGTTGCACAGGATCGCAGCGGCGGTCAGTAGGTCGACCTTACCGACGAGGTCGATGACGCGCTCGCGCGGCAGCGCCGCGATCACCGGCGCGGCTTGCGCCTGTTCATGCGCCGCCGCCATCACGACGATGCGCGCGCCGGGCAGAGGACCAGTCGGTGCCGTCAGCCGCAAAGCGAGCTCGGCGAAACGCGCCGCACGCCATTCCTTGCCTTGCCAATTCGCCGCTGGACCGACGACCAACACCGGCGCGCCCGGCGGCACGAGGCGATTGGCTGCGTCACGATGCTGCGCGCCGAGCCACAGCGTCGGCGCCGGCGGCGGATCGAGAGCGAACAGCCGCGCGAGCTGGCGGACGCGATGCTCTTCCGGACTGCCCTTGGCCATAACGCGGCGTTCGCGCGCCCACAGAAGATAGGTCAGCGCCGAACCGCGCAGATCGACCGCCAGATCCCAGCCCGACGTCACGACCTGGCCATAAAGCGTCAGCCAATGGAGGCGGCGCGGCTTCTTTTCGACGGCGATCAGCCGCTCCAGGCCGGGCACCTCGGCGAACAGCGGCGCCGCCAGCGGACCGGCGGCGATGGTGAACGCAGCGCCGGGATATCGCTCGATCAGATGGCGCAGCAACCCGGTCGACAGGACGGCGTCGCCGATTCGCGTCGCCGTGACGAACAGGATTTTCATGCCGGAAGCGCGCTCGCGGGCGGTGGAATCGCCGGTTTATAGGCCCGGCTCCGCCGCTTGCCAAGCCTCGGCCGGTCGCCTACCTGTAACGGGCCGAGGTGCACACGATGAATCCGTCTTTCGCGCCGCTCACCGACCGCGGCGTCCTCGAAGTCGCGGGCGCCGACCGTGTCGCCTTCCTGCAAGGCTTGGTTTCGAACGACGTCGCCAAGGCGGCGGCGGGCACGCCGGTCTATGCCGCGCTGCTGACGGCGCAGGGCAAGTACCTGCACGATTTTTTCATTGTCGCGTTGGGCGAAGCACTCTTTTTGGATTGCGAGCGCGCGCGGCTCGGCGACCTGCAACGCCGGCTGTCGCTTTACAAACTGCGCTCCAAGGTAACCCTCGCTGATGCGAGCGCGCGCTTCACCGTCGTCGCGGCGTGGGACGACGAAGCGCTGGCGAAATTGAATCTTGCGGCGGGCGCAGCTAAGCCGTTCGCCAGCGGCGTCGCTTATGGCGATCCGCGTTTGCCAGCGCTCGGCGCGCGATTTTTGATTCCGGCGGGATGCGAGGCCGAGATTGCGGCGGCGGGTTTCACGCGCGCCGACGCGGCGGCGTACGACCGCCACCGCCTCGCACTTGGCGTGCCCGACGGCAGCCGCGATCTTGAAATCGAAAAATCCATCCTGCTCGAGAACGGCTTCGAGGAATTGAACGGCGTCGATTTCGCGAAGGGCTGCTACATGGGCCAGGAGCTGACGGCGCGCACCAAATACCGCGCACTGATCCGCAAGCGGCTCGTTCCGGTGACGGTCGATGGGCCGATGCCGGCGCCCGGTACGTCAGTCACACGCAACGGCGAAGACGTCGGCGAACTGCGCTCGGGTACGGACGGTTTGGCGCTGGCGATGCTCAAGCTCGACGCGCTCGCTGGACCGCTGGTGGCGGGTACCACAAAACTCACGCCGCATCCGCCGGCGTGGATGAAGGTTACCTAACTTACGCCGTCGTTTCGGCAGGTTCCTTCGCAAGCGCCGCCTGGGCGGCCGCCAGGCGCGCGATCGGCACGCGATAGGGCGAGCACGAGACGTAGTCGAGCCCGATGTCGTGGCAAAAGCGTACCGAGGCGGGATCGCCGCCATGCTCGCCGCAAATGCCAAGCTTTAGGTTCTTGCGCGCGCGGCGGCCGCGCTCGATGCCGATCTTCATCAGCTCGCCGACACCTTTCTGGTCGATCGAGACGAAGGGATCGTGCTCGAGCAGGCCCTGCTTCAGATAGGCGTCGAGGAAGCTGCCGGCATCGTCGCGCGACAGGCCGAAGCAGGTCTGCGTTAGATCGTTGGTGCCGAAGCTGAAGAATTCGGCGTTTTGCGCGATCTCCTCGGCGCGCAGGACGGCGCGCGGCAGCTCGATCATCGTGCCGGTGAGGTATTTGAGCTTGGTGCCGGTTTCCTTGGCAACCTCGGCGGCGACGCGGTCGGTCATCGCCTTCAGCAGATCGAACTCGGCCTTGGTGGCGATCAGCGGATGCATCACTTCGGGCTCCGGCAGCTTGCCCGTTTCTTTCGCCACCTGCGCCGCCGCTTCGAAGATGGCGCGCAGCTGCATCTCGTAGATTTCCGGCGCCGTGACGGCAAGCCGGCAACCGCGATGGCCGAGCATCGGATTGGCTTCGTGCAGCATCTGGGCGCGGTGGCGGATGGTGGCGAGGTCCTTGCCGGTGGCCTTGGCGATCTCCTGCATTTCGGCGTCGGTCTTGGGCAGGAATTCGTGCAGCGGCGGATCGAGCAAGCGGATGGTCACCGGCAAGCCATCCATGATGCGGAACAACTCGGCGAAGTCGCCGCGCTGCATCGGCAGCAGCTTGGCGAGCGCTTTGCGGCGGCCATCGGCGTCGTCGGCCATGATCATCTCGCGCACGGCGACGATGCGCTCGGCCTCGAAGAACATGTGCTCGGTGCGGCAGAGGCCGATGCCCTCGGCACCAAAGCGCTTGGCGGTGCGCGCATCGGCCGGCGTATCGGCGTTGGCGCGCACGCCGGTGGTGCGCACCTTGTCGGCCCATTCCATAAGCGTGGCGAAATCGCCCGACAGCTCTGGCTGGATGGTCGGGACCGCGCCGAGCATGACCTCGCCGGTCGAGCCATTGATCGTGATGGTTTCACCGGCCTTCACCGTCATGTCGCGCGCTGACAGCGTCCTGGCGGCGTAGTCGACGCGCAGATCGCCGGCGCCGGCGACGCAGGCGCGGCCCATGCCGCGCGCCACCACCGCGGCGTGGCTGGTCATGCCGCCGCGCGTGGTGAGGATACCCTTGGCGGCGTGCATGCCGTGGATGTCTTCGGGGCTGGTCTCGATGCGCACCAAGATCACCGCCGTGCCCTTGCCCGCCTTGGCTTCGGCTTCGTCGGCCGAGAAGACGACGATGCCCGAGGCGGCGCCCGGGCTGGCCGGCAAGCCGCGCGCGAGGATGACGCGCTTTGCCGCCGGATCGAGCGTCGGATGCAGCAGCTGATCGAGCGATTGCGGTTCGACGCGGCGCACGGCTTCGTCGCGCGTGATGGTGCCGGCATTGGCGAGCTCGACCGCGATCTTGAGCGCCGCTGGCGCGGTACGCTTGCCGGTACGCGTTTGCAGCATGTAGAGCTTGCCCTGCTGCACGGTGAACTCGATATCCTGCATATCCCTGTAGTGCGTTTCCAATTTGTCGCGCACCTTGAGCAGCTCGCCGAAAACCTTGGGCATCTGCTCTTCCATCGCCGGCAGCTTCGACTTGTTGGCGAGCTTGCCGGCGACCGTCAGGTGCTGCGGCGTGCGGATGCCGGCGACGACGTCCTCGCCCTGGGCGTTGGCGAGATATTCGCCGTAGAACTCGTTGACGCCGGTCGACGGATTGCGCGTGAAAGCGACGCCGGTGGCGCAGTCGTCGCCCATGTTGCCGAAGACCATCACCTGGACATTGACCGCCGTGCCCCAATCCACCGGAATGCCGTGCAGCCGGCGATAGGTGATGGCGCGCTGGTTCATCCACGAGCCGAACACAGCGCCGATCGCGCCCCACAGCTGTTCCTCCGGCGCCTGCGGGAACGGCCTGTTGAGCTCGCGCTGCACCAGCGCCTTGTACGCCTCGATCACTTCCTGCCATTGCGCCGCCGACAGCTCGGTGTCGAGCTGCTTGCCGGCGTCGAGCTTGACGTTGTCGAGCGCGTCCTCGAACAGCTGATGGTCGACGCCGAGCACGACCTGGCCGTACATCTGGATGAAGCGGCGATAGCTGTCGTAGGCGAAACGCGCGTCGCCGCTTTTCTTGGCGAGGCCTTCGACGGTGACGTCGTTGAGGCCGAGATTGAGCACCGTGTCCATCATGCCCGGCATCGAGGCGCGCGCGCCCGAGCGCACCGACACCAGCAGCGGATTCTTGGCATCGCCGAAGGCCGCGCCAATGCGCTTCTCCAGCGTTTGCAGTGCGGCCTCGACCTGGGCGCGCAGATCGGCCGGATACTTCTTATCGTTCTGATAGAAGAAGGTGCAGACCTCGGTGGTGATGGTGAAGCCGGGCGGCACGGGCAGACCGAGGTTGCTCATCTCGGCGAGACCCGCGCCCTTGCCGCCAAGCAGGTTGCGCATGTCCGCGCGGCCTTCGGCCTTGCCGTCGCCGAACTCGTAGACCCATTTGGTCATCGCTCTATCCCTCGATCTGCGAAAAATCCGCGACGCGATTGAGCGTGTCGCGGATTTGCGAAAGCAGCCTCAGGCGATTCTCCCGCAACTCCTTGTCGTCGGTGTTGACCGTCACCTTGTCGAAGAATTTGTCGACCGGACCGCGCAGCGCGGCGAGCGCGCGCATTGCGGCGGCGAAATCCTCGGCCTCGAGCGAAGCGGCGGCGCGCAGCGCAGCTTCGTGCAGCGCCTTGTCGAGTGTGCGTTCCTCGGCCGCCTGCAGCAAATCGGGCCGCGGCACACCCGAATAGGGATGTTTGTCCTTTTTTTCCTCGATGCGCAGGATATTGGCGGCGCGGCGATAAGCGACCAGCAGGTTGGCGCCATCTTCGGTCTTCAAGAAGGCGCCGAGCGCCTCGACCCGCGCCAACAACCGCACCAGATCGTCCTCGTCGCCGAGAGCAAACACCGCGGCGATCAGATCGTGGCGGACGCCGCGCTCGCGCAGATGGACCTTCAGCCGGTCGGCGAAGAATTCGAGCAGCTCCTTGCCCGGGTCCTTGCCCGAAGGTCCAGCGGCCGTGAACGCAGGCAGCAGCTTCAGGCGCAGCTTGTTCTCGAGGATGAGGCGGATGACGCCGAGCGCGGCGCGGCGCAGGGCGAAGGGATCGCCGGAGCCGGTCGGCTTCTCGCCGATGGCGAAAAAATTCGCCAGCGTGTCGAGCTTGTCGGCAAGCGCCAGCGCCACCGATACCGGCGCGGTCGGACAGCGATCGCTTGGTCCTTGCGGCGCATAGTGCTCGGCAATCGCGTCGGCGACTTCGGTGAGCTCGCCGTCATGGAGCGCGTAATAGCGGCCCACGACGCCTTGCAGCTCAGGAAACTCGCCAACCATGCCCGATGACAGATCGGCTTTGGCGAGCGCGGCTGCGCGGCGCAGCTTGGCGATGTCGGCGCCGGGCACGTGCGGCGCGACGGTTTCGGCCAGCTTGGCGACACGCGTCAGCTTTTCCAGCACCGTGCCGAGCTTGGCGTGGAACACGCGCTCCTTGAGCTTGTCGACGCGCGACGCGAGCTTGACCTTGCGATCCTGATCCCAGAAGAAACGTGCATCGGCGAGCCGCGCCTTCAGCACGCGCTCATTGCCGGCGACGATGGCCTTGCCGCCATCGGCGGCCTCCATGTTCGACACCAGCAGGAAGCGCGGCGCGAGCTTGCCGCTCTTGTCCAGCGTGGCGAAATATTTCTGATGCGCGCGCATCGCGGTGGTCAGCACTTCGGGCGGCAGATCCATGAAACTGGTGTCGATGCTACCCATAAGAACGACCGGCCACTCAACCAGTCCCGTGACTTCTTCGAGCAAGGCTTCGTCGTGTTGGAGCTTCAGGCCCGCTTTTGTCACAGAATTGGCGAGGCCGGATTCAATCCGGGCGCGGCGATCCTTGGCGTCGAGCACGACTTTGGCGCGCGCGAGCTTGGCGCGATAGTCCTTGAAGTCGCGCACCGCGAACGCGGCCGGCGCGAGAAAGCGGTGGCCAATTGTCTTGTTGCCGACCGGCACCGAGCCGAGACCGAGCTTCAGCACCTTGCCGTCGAACAGGCAGAGCGCGCCGGTCAACGGCCGCACCCAGCGGAACGGTCCGCCGGGAAAGCGCATCGATTTCGGCCACGGCAGGTTGCGCAGGATTTCGACCAGCAGCGTCGGCAGGATATCGGCAGTGGCGCGACCGGGACGCTCGATCACCGCGAACCAGAATTCGCCCTTGTCGGTTGTGCGCTTCTCGGACTGATCGAGCGCGGTCAGGCCGGCGGATTTGAGGAAACCCTGCACCGCCTGTTCCGGCGATCCTACGCGCGGACCGCGGCGTTCTTCGACCGATCCCGCTTGCATCTTCGGCAGGCCGGCGACCGCCAGCGTCAGCCGCCGCGGCGTGACGAATGTCTCGATGCTCGTCGCCGCGAGGTTCAGATCTTTGAGCTCGATCTCGACCAGGCGCTGCAGCTCGCGCGCGGCGAGACCCTGCATGCGCGCCGGGATTTCCTCGGTCAGCAGCTCAAGCAGCAGATCGGCCATCAGCCGGCCTCGCCCGCGAGCCAGCCCTCGCAGCACGCCTTCGCCAGCGCGCGTACGCGGCCGATATAGGATGCCCTCTCGGTCACCGAGATCGCGCCGCGCGCATCGAGCAGATTGAAGCAGTGGCTCGCCTTGATGCATTGGTCGTAGGCCGGCAGCGGCAGCTGGCGCGCGAGCAGCGCGCCACATTCGCTTTCCGCGTCGGCAAAGTGCCGGAACAGCAGCGCGGTGTCGGCGACCTCGAAATTGTAGGCGGAGTATTCGCGCTCGGCGCGCTTGAACACGTCGCCGTATTTGACTCCGGCGCCGTTGAAGTCGAGATCGTAGACGTTCTCGACGCCCTGCACATACATGGCGAGGCGTTCGAGGCCGTAGGTGATCTCGGTCGAAACCGGATCGCATTCGATGCCGCCGACCTGCTGGAAATAGGTGAACTGCGTCACCTCCATGCCGTCGAGCCAGACTTCCCAGCCGAGGCCCCAGGCGCCGAGTGTCGGGCTTTCCCAATCGTCCTCGACGAAGCGGATGTCGTGACGCTTGGCGTCGATGCCGAGAGCGGCGAGGCTTTGCAGATAAATTTCCTGGCTGTGCGCCGGCGCCGGCTTCAGGATCACCTGATACTGGTAATAGTGCTGCAGCCGGTTCGGGTTCTCGCCGTAACGGCCATCGCTCGGCCGGCGCGACGGCTGAACATAAGCGGCTTTCCACGGCTTCGGTCCGAGCGCGCGCAAGGTCGTCGCAGGGTGAAACGTGCCGGCGCCCATCTCGACATCGTAAGGCTGCAGGATAAGGCAGCCCTGCTTCGCCCAATAATCCTGCAAATGCAGGATCAGCGCCTGGAAGCTCGGAGCCTTGGCCACGCGCGCCGCCATCATCGCCTCAACGC
>JBAVMB010000454.1:0-2479 GCA_049689615.1 Allostellaceae bacterium | reverse complement strand
GGACAGTATCGTCCACGCCTTCCACCTCGCGGTGCAGGACAAGCAGGTGCGCGCAATCATCCTGCGCATCGACAGTCCCGGCGGCTCGGCGGTGGCGGCGGAGTCGATCTGGAACGCGGTCAAAGCGGCGCGCGCGGCCGGCAAGAAGGTGATCGTCAGCATGGGCGGCGTCGCCGGCTCGGGCGGCTATTACATCGCCGCTGACGCCGACAAGATCGTCGCCGAGCCAGCCACCCTCACCGGCTCGATCGGCGTCGTCGCCGGCAAGATCCTGGTCGGCGGCCTGCTCGACAAGATCGGCGCCGGCGCCGACGCGGTGCAGACCTCGGACAACGCCGCGCTGTTCAGCTCGGTCGAGGATTTTTCGGCGCAAGGCTACCAGCAGTTCGAGGCGGCGCTCGACAGCACCTATGCCGGCTTCAAGGCGCGCGTCGCCGAGGGCCGCCACCTGAGCGAAGCCGAGGTCGAAATGGTTGCCAAAGGCCGCGTCTGGACCGGCGCACAGGCCAAGGACGAGAAGCTGGTGGATTCGCTCGGCGGCTACGATACCGCCATCGCATTGGCCAAGGCCGAGATCGGCGTGCCGGCGTCGCGCGACATCACGCTGCGCGTCTATCCGGGGCCGGAAAGCAGCCTCGGCATCCTGCTGGACCGCTTGCTCGGTGGCGACCATGAGGACCCGCTGGCGATCCTGCCGTCCCTGTCCGATTTCATGCACGAGCTGGCGACGCTGACGTTCCGGCCGGGCATGCTCGTCATGCCACCGATCGAGATTCGCTAAGGCCGTTCGAAGCGCGCCACCAGCTCGAGGTGCGGCGACCAAATGAAAGAGTCCACGGGCGCGACGTGCGCCAGCGTGTAACCGCCATCCACCAGGATGCGGGCGTCGCGCGCGAAGGTTGCCGGATTGCACGAAACGGCGACGATCCGCGACGCGGCTGACGCCGCCAGCTCGCGGCTTTGCGCCGCGGCACCGGTTCGCGGCGGATCGAAAACGACGGCGTCGTAACGCGCCAGCTCCTCGATCGACAGCGGCCGGCGCGCCAGATCGCGGCGTTCGACGGTGACGCGATCACCAAGATTGGCGCGTGCCGCGGCGTGGCCGAGCGCCTTCGCAGTTTCGGCATCGCCTTCGACGGCGTGAACCGGCGCCCGCGACGCCAAGGCGAAGGTGAAGGTGCCGATGCCCGAATAGAGATCGGCAACACGGCGCGGCGTGCCGACGGCATCGAGCACCAACGCGCCGAGCACCGCGTCGGCTTCGACACTCGCCTGCAAGAACGCATCCGGCGGCAGATCGACGGCGACGCCGGCAAAGACCGCACGCATCGGCCGGCGTTGCGCCACCGGGGCAATAACCTTGCCGGCGCGCCACGACAGCCGCGCGAGGTCGTGCTCAGCGGCAAAACGCGCCAAGGATTCGAGACCGTTAAGCGCCGGCGCCTTGGGCAGCTCGAGCAGCACGTCGACGCCGGCATCGCCCAGCGTCAGGCTGGCCGCGGCTGTGCCCTTTTTCGGCAGCAGCGTGGCGGCCAGCCGGCGCAGCGGCTCGACCAACGCGAACAAAGCGGGATGCAGGACATGGCACTCGCGCATGTCGACGATGGCGTGACTCATCCGGCCGTGGAAGCCGGCGACGACGCTACCCTCACGCGCGAGTGCGAGACGCGCGCGCCGACGCGTGCCAGGCGCGAGGCGGCGCAACGGCGCGAACTCGACAGCGGCGAAGCCGCGTTGGGCCAATGCGCCACGCAGCCAACCGAGCTTCGCCGACACGTAGGCTTCGTCGGTCAGATGCTGCAAAGCGCAGCCGCCGCAAACCCCAAAATGCGCGCAGATCGGCGTGGTACGATCGCCGGCCGCGAGCAGCTCGACGATGTCGCCGCGGCGCTCGCCCTTCGCTTCCGACAGCCGCACGCGGACGCGATCGCCGGGTGCGGCAAACGGCACATAGACCGGTTTGCCATCGTGATGCGCGACGCCGTCGCCGCGCACGCCGACGCTTTCGATGGTGAGAACGACATCCTGCACCATCAGCCGCGCTCGGCCACGACGAGGAATTCGACGTTGCCCTCGGGTCCACGGATCGGGCTTTCGACAATGCCAAGGACGCGCCAGCCCTGGGCCACGAGCCAAGCGGCGATACGGTCGCAGACTTCGCGGTGGAGCGCCGGATCGCGCACCACGCCGCCCTTGCCGACACGATCCGGACCGACCTCGAATTGCGGCTTGATCAGCGCCACCAGCCGCGCCCGCGGCTTGGCCAACGCCAGCGGCGCCGGCAGCACGGTTTCGAGGCCGATGAAGCTAGCGTCGCAGACCACGAGATCGACCGGCTCGGGCACCTGGGCCGATGTCAGATGGCGGGCGTTGACGCGTTCGAGCAGCACGACGCGTTCGTCGTTACGAAGGCGCCAATCGAACTGGCCGAAGCCGACGTCGACGGCATAGACGCGCGCGGCGCCGCGCTGCACCAGCA
>JBAVMB010000453.1:0-5897 GCA_049689615.1 Allostellaceae bacterium | reverse complement strand
ACACCGGTCCGGCGCTCGAAGAGCCGGCCAAGCCGGCGCCGGGACGGCGTCCGTCCGTGCCGCCCGCAGGCCGCGATAAGCCAGCCGGCGGCATCGAGCCGGAGCCGCAGCCGGGCGGCTGAACCGTCCGCGCCTCGGGGGATATGGTGAAGCCGACGACGCGCAAGCTGTTCGGTACCGACGGCATCCGCGGCACCGCTAATCGTGAGCCGATGACGGCCGATATCGCGCTCAAGGTTGCGATGGCGGCGGCGTTCGTGCTGCGTCGCGGCGAACACCGTCATCTTGCGGTCATCGGCAAGGACACGCGGCTGTCCGGCTATCTGATCGAGCCGGCGCTGACCTCGGGCTTCATCGCCATGGGGATGGACGTGGTGCTCGTCGGCCCGCTGCCGACGCCGGCGATCGCCATGCTGACGCGGTCCCTGCGCGCCGATCTCGGCGTGATGATCTCAGCGTCGCACAATCCGTTCGAGGACAACGGCATCAAGCTGTTCGGTCCCGACGGCTTCAAGCTTTCCGATGAGATCGAGGCCCAGATCGAAGTCGCGTTTGACCGCGCCGCCGAGCAGCGCGCGACCTCCAAGGGCCTGGGCCGTGCCAAGCGCCTCGACGACGCCGGCGGCCGCTATATCGAATTCGTCAAGAACACGTTCTCCAAGCGCTTGCGGCTCGACGGTCTCAAGGTCGTGGTCGATTGCGCCAACGGCGCCGCCTATAAGGTCGCGCCGACGGTGTTGTGGGAACTCGGCGCCGAAGTCGTGCCGATTGCCGTCGCGCCCGACGGCGTCAATATCAACCGCAAATGCGGCACGACCGCGCCCGAAACCATGCAGGAAGCCGTGGTGTCGCATGGCGCCAATCTCGGCATCGCGCTCGACGGCGACGCCGACCGCCTGATCATGGCCGACGAGCATGGCCGTATTCTCGACGGCGACCAGCTCATGGCGTTGATAGCGCTCAACTGGCACAGCGGCAGTCGGCTGGCGAAATCCGGCCTCGTCGCCACCGTGATGTCGAATCTCGGGTTCGAACGCCATCTCACCGGCAGGGGTGTCGCCGTGACACGCACGCAGGTCGGCGACCGATATGTTGTCGAAACCATGCGCAGTATCGGCAGCAATCTCGGCGGCGAGCAATCGGGCCATATCATCTTGGGCGACTACTCCACGACCGGCGACGGTCTGATTGCGGCGCTCCAAGTTCTAGCGGCCGTGGTCGAAACCGGCGCGCCGGCAAGCCAAGTCTGCAAGGTCTTCGAACCGATTCCGCAGGTATTGCGCAACGTGCGCGTCAACGGCGCCAACCTGCTCGACGATCGCGCGGTCAAGGCAGCGGTCGCAGCCGGCGAGCGGCGTCTCGGCAAAGCCGGCCGGCTGCTGGTGCGCAAGTCCGGCACCGAGCCGCTGATCCGCATCATGGCCGAAGGCGAGAACCAGACGCTGGTGACGGAGATCGTCGACAGCGTGGCCGCGGCTGTAATCGCGGCAGGACGCGCGGAGGAAAGCGCGGCCGAATGACCGGCCGCGTGCTCATCGTCGCCGGTTCGGATTCCTCGGCTGGCGCGGGCATCCAGGCCGATCTCAAGACCGTCACGGCACTGGGCGGCTACGCCACCACTGCCATTACGGCGCTTACTGCACAGAATACGCTCGGCGTTGGCGGCGTGCTGCCGGTAGGACCCGATTTCGTTCGCCGGCAGATCGAAGCCGCGCTGTCCGATATTGGCGCCGATGCGATCAAGACGGGCATGCTGGTCGATGCTGCGGTGGTCGAAACCGTGGCCGATGCGCTCGAGGCGCTGGCGCCGGAGGTGCCGCTGGTCGTCGATCCGGTGATCGCCTCCACCAGTGGCACGGTGCTGCTTGACGAACCCGGCGTCGAACGGCTGAAGCGCCGCCTGATCGCACGTGCTGCGGTCGTGACGCCTAACGTTCCGGAGGCGGCCATGCTCACCGGTCTGACAGTCGCCGATCTCGATGGCATGCGCCGTGCTGCCGATGCATTGCTCCGCCTCGGCGCGCGGGCGGTGATCGTGAAAGGCGGCCATTTACCAGGCAAGGTGCTAACCGATCTGGTCGTGACTGCACGCGAAAGTTTCGCGTTGCGGGCGGCGCGTCAGACGACGCGTGCGACTCACGGCACCGGCTGTACCTATGCTTCGGCTATCGCCGTTGGTCTGGCGCAGGGCTTGGCGCTCCGGTCGGCGGTCGAACGCGCGCATAATTTCGTGCAGCAGGCAATCCGCAACGCACCGGGATTGGGCCGCGGCCCCGGACCAATGAGTCACGCGCCGCTCCCGCAACGCAAGACGAAAGGGAATCATGTCCGACGCCATCGCATACGCCGACGAACCCGCCCTCGGCGTCGATGAATTTATCGACGTGCTGCGGCGCTCGACCTTGGCCGAACGGCGGCCGGTCGACGATCGCGGCCGCATCGCGCGCATGCTGACGCATGCCGATATCCGGCTTTGCGCACGCAACGCCAAGGGCTTGCTGGTTGGCGTCGCACGCTCGCTCACCGATTTCGCCTATTGCTGCTATCTCTCGGACCTTGCCGTCGATACCGCCTTTCAGCGGCGCGGCATCGGCAAGGAATTGATCGGCCGCACGCACGCCATCGCCGGTCTCGACACGACCTTGATCCTGCTCTCGGCGCCCAAGGCGATGAGCTATTACCCGCACATTGGTCTGACCCGCTCGGAACGCGCATTCACCATCGCTCGGCGCTGAGCTAAATTGCCGCGCGCGTCGACAGGGGCAGGCGATGGCGGAACGCTATTTCGACGATTTCAAGGTCGGCGACAAATTCACGACCGCGACCAAGACCGTCACTGAGGAGATGATCGTCGAATTCGCCAAGGTCTACGATCCACAGCTGTTCCATATCGACCCGGCGGCGGCGCAACAGACACATTTCGGCGGCCTCATCGCCAGCGGTTTTCAGACGCTCGCGCTCGGCTTTCGCTTGATCTGGGACACCGGCGTCTTCGCCGCGTGCAGCATGGGATCGCCCGGGTTCGACGAGCTGCGCTGGCTCAAGCCGGTGCGGCCGGGCGACACGCTGCGCGTCGAGATGGAGGTCACCGAAAGTCGCCCGTCGCAATCGAAGCCCGATCGCGGCATCATGCGCGCCGCCTACCGCTACGTGAACCAGAGCGGCGACGCGGTGCTGACGTTCAACTCGATGCACCTGCTACGCCGGCGCCCGGCCTAACGGCATTCAACCGTCGGGCCGCCGGCTTTCTTCCAGGCGTCGATGCCGCCGTGAATGTGGCTCGCTTGCGACAGACCGGCCGAATGCGCGGCCTGTACCGCCATCGCCGAGCGCTCGCCAAAAGCGCAATAAAACACCAGCTTGCACCCGGTCGCTTGCGAGAGTTCGAACAGAACGCCGCCCGTATTGATATTCGCTGGCAAATCGCGATAAGGCGCATGCAACGCTCCGGGGATTGCACCATGCTGCTGGCGCTCACGCGTTTCGCGCAGATCGACCAACACGATGCCGGGCCGTTTGGGCAACGCCAGAGCATCCTTCGCCAAGATACCGAAGCCTTCGGCGAGCAGCTTTTCTTGCGCCAGGCCGACGTGCACGTTCCTGGGGACCGCCACGTCCATCATCTTGGGATTGGCGAGCTTCAACTCGGACATGATCGCAGCGTATTCCTCGGCGGAACGGGCCTTGAGGCGGGGGTTGAAGGCGCGCTCCTCGCCGATGGTCGAAACCGTTTCGCCCTTGTAGTCATGCGCGGGATAGACCAGCGTCTCGTCGGGCAGCTTAAGCAGCTTGTTGAAGATCGAATCGTATTGGGCGCGAGCGTCGCCGCCCTGGAAATCGGTGCGGCCGGTGCCGCGGATGAGCAGCGTGTCGCCGGTGAAGATGCGGTCGCCTGCGAGGAAGCAGTAGGAATCCGGCGTATGGCCGGGAGTATGGATCGCCGTCAGGCTCAACCCCTCGATGTCGACGCTGTCGCCGTCCGCAACCCGAATTGAGACCACGTCGGCCGGTGTCTCCTGGCCCATGACGGTGACACAGTGCGTCCGGTCGCGCAGCGCACCTATGCCGCTGATGTGGTCGGCATGGAGATGAGTGTCGATCGCCTTGACGAGATTGAGATCAAGCTCCTTCAACAGCTGGAGGTAGCGCTCGACGCGATCGAGCACCGGGTCGATGATCAACGCTTCACCGCCGCGCCGCGATGCGAGCACGTATGTGTAGGTGCTTGATTCGCTGTCGAACAGTTGCCGGAAGATCATCAACTCTCCCCCCGTGCAACGGCATCGTCCCTGGTGTGCCGATGCTATCACTCTGGCGCGCCGACGTATGCCGCCCCGTTGAGCGACTTAAGTTGACGCATCACCGCCGCTCCCATAGGTTCATCGGCGGGACACGCCCCCCCAACGGGGCGCGGCTATTCTGGAAGGAATAGATTTATGAAGCCGAACTCTCGGCCCGCCAATCCGTCATTTTCATCGGGTCCGTGCGCCAAGCGCCCAGGCTGGAGCCTGTCTGCGTTGTCGGCCGGGCTGTTCGGCCGCTCGCATCGCTCGAAGCCGGGCAAATCCAAGCTGAAAGAGGTGGTCGACCGTTCGCGCCGCGTGCTCGGCATTCCCCAGGACTATCGCCTTGGCATCGTGCCCGCCTCGGACACCGGCGCGGTCGAGATGGCAATGTGGTCGTTGCTCGGCGCCCGCGGCGTCGATCTGCTGGCGTGGGAGGTGTTCGGCGAGGGCTGGGCGACCGATGTCGAGAAACAGTTGAAGCTCGCCGATCTGCGCGTCATGCGCGCGCCCTATGGCACGATCCCCGATCTCACCAAAGTCGACACCGACCGCGACGTGGTCTTTCCGTGGAACGGCACGACATCGGGTGCGCGGGTCCCAAACGGCGACTGGATCAAGGCTGACCGCAAAGGTTTAACAATCTGCGACGCGACGTCCGCGGTCTTCGCGATGGATTTACCGTGGCCGAAGCTCGATGTCGTCACCTGGTCCTGGCAGAAAGTCCTCGGCGGCGAGGCGGCGCACGGCATGCTCGCGCTGTCGCCGCGCGCAGTCGAGCGGCTGGAGACCTACAAACCAGCCTGGCCGCTGCCGAAAATCTTCCGCCTCACCACCAAGGGCAAGTTCGCCGAAAACATCTTCCAGGAAGAGACCATAAATACGCCGTCGATGCTGGCGGTCGAAGACGCGATCGACGGGCTCAAATGGGCGGAATCGATCGGCGGCTTTCCGGCGCTCAAGGCACGCGCCGAAGGCAATCTCGCGGCGATCGACCGTTGGATGGCGAAATCGAAGTGGATCGCCTTCCTGGTCGACGATCCCAAGATCCGTTCCTGCACCTCGGTCTGCCTCAAGGTGGTGGATGACTGGTTCCTGCGCTTGGCGCCCGACGCGCAGCGCGCCCAGGTTAAGCGCATCGAGGCGCTGCTCGACGCCGAGGGCGTGGCCTTCGACATCGCCGGTCATCGCGATGCGCCGCCCGGTTTGCGCATTTGGTGCGGCGCAACCGTCGAGACACACGATGTCGAGGCGCTGCTTCCCTGGCTCGACTGGGCCTTCGCTGAAGTCCGCCGCGCCGCGGCGGCCTGACGGCGGAGCGCCGCCATGGCCAAGGTCTTGATTTCCGACGAGCTGAGCCCGCGTGCCGTCGCTGTCTTCAACGAACGCGGCGTCGAGACCGTGGTCAACACCAAGCTGACACCGGACGAATTGAAGAAGATGATCGGCGACTTCGACGGACTCGCCGTACGTTCGGCCACGAAGGTCACCAAACCGGTGATCGAAGCGGCAAAGAAACTCAGGGTGATCGGCCGCGCCGGCATCGGCGTCGATAACATCGACGTGCCGGCGGCCACGCAGCGTGGCATCGTGGTGATGAATACACCCTACGGC
>JBAVMB010000452.1:0-2561 GCA_049689615.1 Allostellaceae bacterium | reverse complement strand
GGATCGACGTAAAGCAGGCCGGTGACGATCTCACCGGCCGCCTGGCGTTCCTGAAGATAACCCATCGCGGCAATCTGGTCGTGCGGATCATAGTCGGCGTGAATCTTGCGCAGACGCAGCACCGAGCCGTCATGCTGGACCACGCTTTCGACCGTGCCCGGCGCGTATTCGGCAGTAATCTCGGCGCGTCCCTCGATCACGTCGAGCCGGTTCACCGCGTCGTTGTGCTCGCGCACGTAATCGAAGCTCTTGGTCGAGCCGGGATGGTTGTTGAAGGCGACGCACGGACTGATCACGTCGATGAACGCGGCGCCATGATGGCGCAACGCGGCCATGATCACCGGCACAAGCTGCTCCTTGTCGCCCGAGAAGCTGCGCGCCACGAAGGTCGCGCCGAGCTGGAGCGCCATGCCGACGAGGTCGATCGGCGCATCCATGTTCTGGACGCCGCGCTTTGATTTCGAGCCCTTGTCCGAGGTCGCCGAGAACTGGCCTTTGGTCAGGCCGTACACGCCGTTATTTTCGACGATGTAGACCATGTTGACGCCGCGGCGCAGCACGTGGGCGAACTGACCCAGGCCGATCGAGGCGCTGTCGCCGTCGCCTGAAACGCCGAGATAGATCAAGTCGCGGTTGGCGAGGTTGGCGCCGGTCAGCACCGACGGCATCCGGCCATGGACGGAATTGAACCCGTGCGACACGCCAAGGAAATAAGTCGGCGTCTTGGATGAACAGCCGATGCCCGAAAGCTTGGCAATGCGGTGCGGCGGCAGCGCCAATTCGAAACACGCCTGGACGATCGCAGCGCTGATCGAATCGTGGCCGCAGCCGGCACACAGCGTCGATACCGCGCCCTCGTAATCGCGCCGGGTGAAGCCGAGCCTGTTCTTCGGCAGCGCCGGATGGTGGAGCTTGGGCTTGGTGAGATAGGTCATGATGCCACTTCCCTCAGGGGCTTGGCGGCACGCAGCAGTGCCAAGATCGCGCCGGTGATGAAACGCTCGGTGATCGGCGTACCGTCATAATGCAGCACCGGCACCAGCTTGGCCGGATCGACGCCATCCTCGACCATCAGCAAGGTACGAAGTTGGGCGTCGCGATTTTGTTCAACGACGAAAATCCGCTCGTGTGAGACGATGAACTCGCTCACCTCGGGCCCGAACGGGAAACCGCGCACGCGCAGCGCATCGAGATGGAGGCCCTGGGCCTCGAGCGCGGCGAGCGCTTCGTGCATCGCTGCAGACGTTGAACCGAAATAGATCACGCCGGTTTTGGTCGGCTGCTTTGCCGGCGTACGCAGCGCTGGCGGCACCAGCTTCTTTGCAGTCTCGAATTTGCGCAGCAACCGCTGCATGTTGTCGACATAGGCCGCGCCGTCCTCGGTGTACTTGGCATAGCGGTCGCGTGAGGTGCCGCGGGTGAAGAAAGCACCCTTGTTCGGATGCGTCCCGGGATAGGT
Organism: Allostellaceae bacterium; assembly: GCA_049689615.1. Classification (GTDB taxonomy): domain Bacteria; phylum Pseudomonadota; class Alphaproteobacteria; order ATCC43930; family CGMCC-115725; genus REEB95. The sequence goes on along the minus strand of JBAVMB010000452.1, from coordinate 1,102 downwards.
GCGATAAGGAATGCCGTCGCCGTCGACATCCAGATATCGGCCGAATTCCTTGCCCGCATCGAGATCGGCGGCGGTCATCACCTTGCCGCGGTCAATTTGACGCTTGTCGTCCCACTGGAACGGCCGCGTCAGCCATTCGTTCATGCCGATATCGAGATCGAGCATGACGAACACCGGCGTCTGCAGGCGGTCGGCTAGATCGAAGGCGAGTGCGCCGAATTCGAAGCACTCGTGCGGGTCTTCCGGAAACAGCAGCACATGCTTGGTGTCGCCGTGCGAGGCGTAGGCGGCGGCGAGGATGTCGGCCTGCTGCGTGCGTGTCGGCATGCCCGTCGACGGCCCTGCCCGCTGCACGTCGAACAGCACCGCCGGTATCTCGGCGAAATAAGCCAAACCCAGGAATTCCTGCATCAGTGAGATGCCCGGTCCCGACGTGCAGGTGAAGGCGCGCGCGCCGTTCCAGGCGGCGCCGATAACGATGCCGATTGATGCGAGTTCATCTTCGCCCTGGATGATGGCGTAGCGGTTCTTATGTGTCGTTGGATCGACGCGGAAACGTCGGCAATAACGCTGGAACGCCTCGGCCATCGATGTAGACGGCGTGATCGGGTACCACGCGGCAACCGTCGCGCCGCCATAGACCGCACCGAGCGCGGCGGCCGAGTTGCCGTCGATGAAAATGCGGTCGCCGACCGCCTCAGCGCGCGCGACCCTGAGGGCGATTGGCTTCAAGTGGTTGGCTGCGTAATCGTGTCCGAGATGGAGTGCGTCACGATTCGGCGCGAAGAGCTTCTCCTTGCCCTTGTACTGCTCGCCGATCAACTGCTCGATCGCCGCCAAGTCGATGCCAAGAAGCGCCGCCAGCGCACCGACATAGATGATATTCTTGAACAGCTGGCGTTGCCGCGGATCGGAATAAGCCTGGTTGCAGATCTCGGTCAGCGGCATACCGATTACAGTGATGTCGTCGCGAACTTTCGACGGCGGCATTGGCTTAGTCGAATCATAAAAGAGATATCCGCCGGGATCGATCGAAGCGACATCCTGCGCCCACGTCTGCGGATTCATCGCCACCATCAAGTCAACGCCGCCACGCCGGCCG
>JBAVMB010000451.1:0-2665 GCA_049689615.1 Allostellaceae bacterium | reverse complement strand
CTGTTCGTGCTCGAGACGAGCGGCGAGGCGAGCCGCACCAGCCTGATCAGCGCGCTCTCTCATGGTGATATCGGCGCCGCCGTGCTGCAGCTTGTGCGCAGCAACGATTCTTCGCTGGCGCTGATCGACGTCGACGCGCCGCTGGCTTCCGACGATCCGCGTCTCGCCAAGCTGATGTCCGGCCTCGGCAAGCAGCTCGTCCACGTCGCGGCGATCGGCTCCTACGCCAAGCCGCTGCTCGCCGGCGAAGCCGCGCGCGCATCGGACCGGTGAGCGCCGTGTCCGCTGCGCCGACGCCGCGTCCCGGCATCCTCGACATTGCCGCTTATCAGGGTGGTGAGGGCCGCATTCCCAGCATGGCCAAGCCGATCCGCCTGGCGTCGAACGAAAGCGCGCTCGGCCCCAGCCCGGCTGCCGTCGCCGCTTATAAGGCGGCCGCCGACGACATCTTCCGCTATCCCGACGGCCACGCCACGGCAATGCGCGAGGCGCTGGCGCGCCATCACGGCATCGACGCGGCGCGCATCGTCTGCGGCGCCGGCTCGGACGATCTCATCCATTTGCTCGCTGCGGCCTATGCCGGCCCCGGCGACGAGGTGCTCTACGGCCGCCACGGCTTCGCCATCTATCCGATCGCGGCGCAGACCGTGGGCGCGACGCCGGTTGCCGTGCCCGAGAAAAATCTCACCTTCGACGTGGATGCGACGCTGGCGCGGGTGACGAAGAAGACCAAGCTCGTCTTCATCGCCAATCCCAACAATCCGACCGGCACGTTCATTCCGCGCGACGCGCTGGCGCGGCTGCACGCGGGATTGCCGCAGTCCGTCCTACTGGTCGTGGACTCGGCTTACGCCGAATATGTCGTGCGCAACGACTACGATCCCGGCCTGGCGTTGGCGACGACGGCGCCCAACGTCGTGATGACGCGCACCTTCTCCAAGATCTACGCCCTCGGCGGCTTGCGCCTCGGCTGGTGCACCGCGAGCCCGGCGGTGATCGACGTGCTCAATCGCGTGCGCAATCCGTTTAACGTCAGCTCGGCGGCAATCGCCGCCGGCATCGCTGCGCTCGACGACGTCGCGTCGGTGGATAAGGCACGCACCCACAACGACATCTGGCGGCCGTGGTTGGCGCGCGAGCTCGCCGCGCTCGGCCTCGACATCGTGCCCGGCGTCGCCAATTTCGTGCTGGCGCGCTTTCCCGCGGCGCCCAAGGACGCCGCCTCGGCGTGGGATTTCCTGCGCCAGCGCGGCATCCTGGTGCGGAAAGTCGGCGTCTATCACCTGCCCGAATATCTGCGCATCACCGTCGGCACCGAGGCCGAGATGCGCGCCGTCGTGGAATCCGTCGCCGCGTTCCTGGGGAAGTCATGAGCAAGCTGTTCGATCGCGTCGCCTTCATCGGCATCGGCCTTATCGGCTCGTCGCTGGCGCGCGTCATGATCCGCGACAAGCTTGCCGGCGAGATCGTGGCCTGCGCCCGCACCCAGGCGACGCTCGACAAGGTGAAGGAGCTCAAGCTCGCCGACCGCGTGACGCGCGATCCGGCCGAGGCGGCGAAGGGCGCCGACTTGGTCGTCATCGCTGCGCATCTCTCGGCCTATGCCGAGATCGGCAAGCGCATCGGCGATGTGCTGAAGCCCGGCGCTATCGTTACCGATGTCGGCTCGGTCAAGCAGGCGGTGGTGCGCGAGCTGAGGCCGCTGCTGCCCTCGGGCGTCCATCTGGTGCCCGGCCATCCGGTCGCCGGCACCGAATTCTCCGGTCCGGAATCGGGCTTCGCCGAGCTGTTCCACGACCGCTGGTGCATCCTGACGCCGGTCGCCGGCACCGACGCCAAGGCGGTGGCGCGCGTCAAGGCGCTGTGGGAAAGCGCCGGCATGAAGGTGACGACGATGGATCCGGCGCACCACGACATGGTGCTGGCGATCACCTCGCATTTGCCGCATCTCATCGCCTACACCATCGTCGGCACCGCCACCGATCTCGAGGACACGCTCAAGTCCGAAGTCATCAAGTTTTCGGCCGGCGGCTTCCGCGACTTCACGCGTATTGCCGCTTCGGACCCCGTCTTCTGGCGCGACGTCTTCCTCGCCAACCGCGAAGCGGTGCTGGCGATGCTCCAGCGCTTCACCGAGGATTTGACGGCGATGCAGCGCGCCATCCGCTACGGCGAAGGCGACACGCTCGAACGCGTCTTCAGCCGCACCCGCGCCATCCGCAAGTCGATCGTCGACGCGAAGCAAGCCTAATAGCTCACCACGGAGACACGGAGAGCACGAAGGAAGAAAGAAGTTCTTGGTTTTTTGAAGAACAAAAATCCTCCGTGTTCTCTGTGTCTCTGTGGTGAAAAGTTACCGTTCGTCAGAATCGAATCTAGGATTCACCACGGAGACACGAAGAAGAGGAAGGAACAGAATGGTTCTTTCTCACGGCGATGCTTTGTCTAATCGCGTAATTGGGCTCGCGATTGATGTTCATCGCGAGCTCGGTCCGGGTCTTCTCGAATCGGCGTATGAAGAATGTCTGTGTTTCGAACTTCGTCAGAACGGTATTGGCTATTCTCGGCAAGTGCCGCTGCCGGTGGTTTACAAGGACGTGAAACTGGAGTGCGGCTATCGCCTGGACATCCTCATTGAGAAAGAACTAATCATCGAGGTGAAAGC
>JBAVMB010000450.1:0-1626 GCA_049689615.1 Allostellaceae bacterium | reverse complement strand
GCCCAACTGGGCAATCTTGACGTGCGCCGAGACGTGTTCACCCATCGCCACCAGAATACGATGAAGATGGGCATAGAGCGTTACGATACCGTGACCGTGATCGATTTCGATCACGCGGCCGTAGCCTTCCTTCCAACCCGTGAACACGACGACGCCTGGCGCCGTGCTGTAGATCGTGGAGCGGTATGGCGCGTCGAGATCGATACCGGTGTGGAATTCTCCGCGGCCGTTGAACGGGTCACGCCGCGCACCAAATGGGCTGCCGACCGTGTAATGCATATCGAGCGGTGACCGTAGCGGCAGCAGCTTAGCAACCTTGAGCAGCGCGGCGACGCGTTGCTGCTCGATCGCGCTACTGCGCATACTGTCGAGCGAAACGAACGGGCCGCCCATGGCGGGCTCAGGCTGCTGGCTGATATGCCCGATGATCTTGTCGAGATCGACGCCGGTTGAAGCCAATATCTGTTCGAGCTTGCTCGTCGGCTGGTGCTTATTGGATTCCGCCACCGATGCTGCCGGCGCCTCCGGCGCGGCGAGCGCGGCGCCCTCACCAACCGTTTCCGGCGCCAGCGCGCTATGCTTGCCAGGTTCGGTGACCAATGAATCGGCATCAGGCTTCGCCGCCGGCGGAACGGCGCCGACTTGCTCGCCCGGCTTGGCAAGTTGTGCGCGCAGCCTCGCGAGCTGCTCGTCCTTGCTGTCGGCAATCGCTTTCAGAAGGTTGGCGCGCGCCGTGAGCGTCTGCATTGCGTCTTCCAGTTGACGCGCGTGTGTCACTTCGGTGGTCCGCGCTTGTTCTGACCGTTTCAGGTCGGCACGCAATTCGTCGATCGATTTCTTCAGTTGCGCGACATTGCCGCTATTGTCGGCTAGCTGCTGCTGCGCCGCGGCCAGCTTCTGTTGCAGATCCTGTTGCGCCTGATCGGTCGCGCTTACATTCGCCGACTGGCCGGTGACGACCGCGTCGTAGTGCTGCTTGAGTGCCGTATATTGCGCGCTGATAGTATTAAGCTGCTGATTGAGCGCAGCGACTGCCTCGGCCTCGGAATTCGCTTGCGCCTGTGGGCCGCTCTCGGAAGCGCGGTTGTTGGACGCCGTTCCGCCCGCACGGTCGAGCTCGCGATGCATGGCGAAATAGCCAACAGTCAAATAGCTTGCCGCGCCGAAAGTGCCGATACAGGCGACCACGATCATCGCCTGCAGCCAGCTCGGCAGCAGCACAGACCGGACGCGTTCCGTAGAGCGCAACAAAATTTGGCGCTCGGGAAACAGACGTCCCCCTAAATCACGCAGACCACCGACCAATGGCCCCCCATTAGACCAAATGGATACACCCGGTGGTGCCGCCTCCCTTTCGGAGATTGCACCAAAACAAGCTGGCGCCGTCATCGGGCGCCGAGCATTTAGAGAATGGGGATCGCGGCGTTTGCCGTCCCTGTCCGCCGGTCTTTGCCGACTTTGACGCGAGCGGATTGTGGTTCGGAACCCGCCGCCATTCACCACAAAAACCGTAGCGGATTTGCGGCCAAATACGCAAGCCAATTCGGCCTATGGGGCCGGTTTTTGGCCTATGCCGTCAGTCGATTTTACAGCCGTAAACTGCAGAACATCCGCCAACCCTAATGC
>JBAVMB010000449.1:0-6646 GCA_049689615.1 Allostellaceae bacterium | reverse complement strand
CGCGTCATCGAGGTCCTCGCCGGCATGAATTCGATGCAAGCGCGCGCCGATCAGGGCCGTACCGTGCTCGACTGGGCTTTCCGTGAGTTCGACGACTACACGATCGCCAAAGCCAGTACGGTCATCGACCACGCGCCGGTTTGGATGGGCCAGGACGGACAGGTGCCCGTCGCCGTCGCGCATGACGTCGTGATCACGTTGCCGCGCGGTGACCGCACGGCCTTGAAAGTCGCCGCCATCTACGACGGACCGGTGCCTGCGCCGGTGGCGGTCGGTCAACCGGTCGGCAAGTTGACGATCTCGACGCCCGATACCGCGCCGGTCGAGGTGCCGCTGGTAGCGACGCAGGCGGCGCAACCGCTCAGTGCCTTCGGCCGTATGGCATTCAACGCGGCCTATTTGCTGTTCGGACGGCACAACTGACCGCTGACGTGCCCGCACGCGGACGCTTCATCACGCTCGAGGGCGGTGAGGGGGCCGGCAAATCCACCCAGGCGCGGCTGCTCGTCGCGGCGCTGCAACGCGCCGGCATCGATGCGTTGGAAACCCGCGAGCCTGGGGGCTCTCCGGGCGCCGAGGCGATCCGCGATTTGCTCCTTCGCGGCAGCCCGGACACGTGGGACGCCCAGACCGAGGCGCTGCTGATGGTGGCGGCGCGCCGCAATCATCTGGTGCACACGATCCGTCCGGCGCTCACCGCTGGCCGCTGGGTGGTCTCTGATCGGTACGCCGATTCGACCATGGCGTATCAGGGCTTCGGCCGGGGCTTGCCGCTCGAACCGTTGCGCGAACTCCATCGGTTCATCTGTGAGGAACTCCGCCATCCCGACCTGACTCTGATCCTCGATTTGCCAGTCGAGATCGGCCTCCAACGCGCCCGTCATCCCAACCGCTTCGAGCGCATGGGGCAGGAATTCCATCAGCGCATGCGCGATGGCTTTCTCACAATCGCGCGCCATGCGCCAGAACGCTGCGTCGTCATCGATGCCACCGGCGACGTCGAGTCGGTCCGCGTGGCCCTAGCCGCGGCAGTGCGCGAGCGGCTCGGCGTTGCGCTATGATGGCGTCATGAGCGACGACGATTTCGACACGCCGGAAAACGACGGCAGCGACGACGGCGCGGCGAACCTGCCGTCGCCACGCGAGAACGCCGATCTGATCGGCCACGCCGCTGCCGAAGCGGCGTTTCTCGGCGCCTACAACGCCAAGCGCCTGCCGCATGCTTGGCTGTTGGCAGGCCCAGGCGGCATTGGCAAGGCCACCTTCGCGTACCGCGCCGCGCGGTTTCTGTTGGCGCAGCCCGAGGCCGAGGCGGGCGGAGGCCTCTTTGGCGACGGCGCGCCGCCTACGGCGCTGGCGATCCCGCCCGAGCATCCGGTATTCCGCATGGTCGCGTCCGGCGCTCATCCCGACCTGCTGGTGGTTGCGCGCGCCTGGAACGAAAAGCGCAAGCGTCTGCGCAGCGAGATCGTGGTTGACGACACCCGCGCCATCGCCGCGTTCCTCCACCTGACGCCGTCGCAAGGCGCGTGGCGGGTCGTCATCGTGGACGGCGCCGACGATATGAACCGCAATGCTGCTAATGCGTTGCTGAAGGTTCTTGAGGAACCACCGAAACGCGCGGTGCTATTCCTGACGAGCGGAAGTCCGGGCCGGCTACTGCCGACGATTCGCTCTCGATGCCGCATGCTGCACATGAATCCCTTGCCGCAAGAGTCTGTTCTTGCAGCAATTCGTCGCTTCATACCGGAAGCGGACGCAGCCGACGCCGGTGCCCTGGCGCAATTGGCCGGCGGTTCGATCGGTCGCGCGCTCGTGCTGGCGGCACAGGATGGTCTTGCCGTTCAACGCGGTCTCTTCGGTCTGCTGAACGGCCTACCCAAGCTGCCCGGCGAATCGCTACACGGCTTTGCCGAGACCTTGGTGCGCGGCGAGGCGACGGGCTTCGCCCTCCTGACCGATCTGCTGCCGCGGGCTATCGCCGCGGTCACGATGTTGGCGGTGGGCCGCGAGCCGGTTGCATCGCCGGCAGAGCGCGCGACCTTGGCGCGCCTTGCCACGCGGCGCAGTGCGGCGCAATGGGCCGAAGTTTGGCGCCGGCTTGGTCAGCTGTTCAGCGCCGCCGAAGGCGTCGAACTCGACAAGCGCGCGGTGGTCCTCGACGCCTTTTTCGCGCTCGCCGATGCAGCGCGCTGAGACTCTATAAAGGATCACAACTATGTCCGGCGCCAAGTTCTATCTCACGACGCCGATCTATTACGTCAACGATTCACCGCATCTCGGCCATGCGTATACGTCCGTGGCCTGCGATGCGTTGGCGCGATTCAAGCGGCTCGACGGCGAGCGCGTGCTGTTCCTGACCGGCACCGACGAACACGGCCAGAAGGTGGCGAAGTCGGCGCGCGACGCCGGCGTCGAGCCGCAGGCGTTCTGCGACCGTGTATCGCAGAATTTCCGCGCCATGACCAAGCTGATGAACATCTCGAACGACCAGTTCATCCGCACCACCGAGCCGCGCCATATCGCCGCCAGTCAGGCGATATGGCAGGCGATTGCCAAGAGCAAATCGCCCAAAGGCCGCGAGAATCTCTATCTCGGCAAATATGCCGGCTGGTACGCTGTGCGCGACGAAGCATTTTATGGCGAGGGTGAACTAACCAAAGGGCCGGACGGCAAATTGCGCGCGCCGTCGGGTGCCGAAGTCGAATGGGTCGAGGAGCCGAGCTATTTCTTCCGCCTGTCCGATTGGCAGGACTGGCTGCTCGACCATTACACGCGTTATCCCGATTTCATCGGTCCGGCGTCGCGGCGCAACGAAGTGACGAGCTTTGTCAAAGGCGGCCTTACGGATCTTTCGGTGTCGCGCACCAGCTTCGCCTGGGGCGTGCCGGTGCCGGGCGACGAGAAGCACGTGATGTATGTCTGGCTCGACGCGCTGACCAACTACCTGACGGCGGTCGGCTATCCCGACACGGCCAGCGCCGACTTCAAGACGTTTTGGCCGGCAGATATCCACGTTGTCGGCAAGGACATCGTCCGCTTTCATTGCGTCTACTGGCCCGCATTCCTTGCGGCAGCCGGACTGGCTTTGCCCAGACGCGTCTTCGCGCACGGCTGGTGGACGGTCGAAGGCCAGAAGATGTCGAAGTCGCTCGGCAATTTCATCGCGCCGCAGCAGCTTGTCGATCAGTACGGCGTGGATGCGGTGCGCTATTTCATGCTGCGCGAGTTACCCTTCGGCGCGGACGGCGATTTTTCGCACCGTGCGGTCGTCAGCCGTATCAACGGCGACCTGGCCAACGATTTCGGCAATCTGGCGCAGCGCGTGCTGTCGATGATCCAAAGCTATTGCGGCGGCAAGCTACCAGCCGGCGCCGACGCGGCGACGGCGGAACAACGAAACAGCGACGGCGAATTGATCGGCAAGGTCGCCAATCTTCGCCGCGCGATCGCCGTCGAGATCGACAAACAGGCGCTGCATCTGGCGCTCGAGCGGATCTGGGAGGTCGTCGCGATGGCCAACCGGTACGTCGACGAGCAGGCGCCATGGAAGCTGAAGAAGACCGATCAAGTTCGGCTAGGTCAGGTGCTTTACGTCCTCGCCGAAACCATCCGCCATCTCGCGATCCTGGCGCAGCCCTTCGTGCCGCAGGCTGCGGCAAAGCTGCTCGACCAGCTCGCAGTGCCGGATGATTTTGCGCATCGCTGCTTCAACGCGCTCGAAGCCTTTCCGCTGCAACCGGGAGCCCAGTTGCCGAAGCCGATAGGAATTTTCCCGCGCTATGTCGAGGCGGCGGCATCGTGAGGCGTGCGCTCATCATCGTTGCTGCACTGCTGTTCGCCATCACGTCGTCGGCGCGCGCCAATGGCTTGGCCGATATTCACGCAGCAGATCAGGCGGCGCAAAAGCAGGATTGGGGCAGGGCGGTCCGCCTCTATACGCACGCGCTCGCCGACCGCACGCTGGCACCGTCGGATCGCGCCGACACATACAAGAAGCGCGGCACGGCCTATTACCGCAACGGCGACTACACGCACGCGCTTGCCGATTACGGCGCCGCGATCGAGCTGAGCCCGCAATGCGGCGCCTGCTACAACAATCGTGGCATGGCACGGAACCAGACGGGCGACTACGACGGTGCGATCGCCGACTTCACCGCGGCGCTCCAATACGAGCAGCACGATCCGGATTTGTGGCAGGTTTATCTCAACCGCGGCATCGCCTCGTACCACAAGAACGACAATGACCAGGCGATCGCTGATTACGACCAGGCAATCAAACTCAACCCGCGGTGTGGCCCGTGCTACCACGACCGCGGTATGGCGTGGGAAGACAAGGGCGATCTGGCCAAGTCGAATGACGACTTGAACACGGCCGATCAACTGGCGCATTAGCGCCTTGCCGGCCGCGGACCTAGCTCGCCTCGGGCCTGGAAACGTGCCAAGATAGATTAATGGATCGACCACTGACCGTGTGGGAGCGTCGGCGCAACGAGCGCGACGATGAGGAGCGCTTCACCACCAGCCTCGCAGCCTTCGCCGTCACGCTGGTGATCGGCGTCATTGGCCTCTATGTGATCGAAGGCCTCGCCCAGACCGCGAAGCTCGAGGATTGCCTGCTGCAAGGCCGGCTCAATTGCGAGCGGATCGATATCACTTCGCTGCGCAGCCCGGCGTTCTTCCAATAGTCGTTTCCCGCGCGATCGCTGTTCGCTGCGCTTGACGCGCCGCCGACGGCAGGCTTTCTATCCGCCGCCATGCTCGTCGACAGCCATTGCCATCTCGATTTCGCGCGCCCTGAGGACCGCGCGGGGATCGTTGCGCGCGCCCAGCGCGTCGGCGTCGGCACGCTGCTCACCATCTCGACCAAGCTCAGCGAATTTCCTGCGGTACGCGCGATCGCCGAAAGCGATCCCGACATCTGGTGCTCGGTCGGCATCCATCCGCACGAGGCGGCGACGGAGACGGGGGGCGACGTCGAGAGCCTGGCGACATACGCCAGCCATCCCAAGGTGATCGGCATCGGCGAAAGCGGCCTCGATTTCCACTACGACCACAGCCCGCGCGACGCGCAGGTCGCCGCCTTTCGTCACCACGCGCGTGCGGCGCGAACCGCCGACGTGCCGCTCATCGTGCATTCGCGCGGCGCCGACCCCGAGACCGTCGCGGTACTCGAGGAAGAGGGCGTTGCATCGGGCGTCATCCACTGTTTCTCGACCGGCCGGCTGCTCGCGGAACGCGCCCTTGCGCTCGGCCTCTACATATCGCTGTCCGGCATCGTCACCTTCAAGAACGCCGATGAGTTGCGCGGCATCGTCAGCGACCTGCCGCTCGACCGGCTGCTGATCGAGACGGACGCGCCCTATCTCGCGCCGGTGCCGTTGCGCGGCAAGACCAACGAGCCGGCGTTCATCGTCCACACCGCGAATTTCGTCGCCGCCCTCAAGGGCGTGGCGCCGGATGAATTCGCGCGACGGACGAGCGAGAATTTCTTCCGCCTGTTCGCCAAGGCGAAACCGCCCGCCGCGACGCGGCCGGCCGCCTAAGGACGGCCCGCGGTGAAGGTCACCATCTTGGGCTGCGGCCCGTCCTGGGGCGTGCCACGAGTTGGCGGCGATTGGGGCGCATGCGATCCGGCCAATCCGAAGAACCGCCGGCGGCGTGTTTCGATCCTGGTCGAAGACGGCGGCAAGACGATTTTGGTCGACACTTCGCCGGATCTGCGCGAGCAGCTGCTCGATGCCGGTGTCGGACGCATAGACGCCGTGCTGTTCACCCATGCGCATGCTGACCATTTGCACGGCATCGACGATCTGCGCGGCGTCAACCGCATCGTCAAGGCGGCGATCCCGACTTACGCCACGCCGGCGACCCTGGCCGATATCGAGCGCCGTTTCGCTTACGTGTTCACGCCACTTAGGCCCGGCCGCGAGGGCCATTACTACAAGCCGGTGCTCGAACGCCGTCCGATCGATGGTCCGTTTACGGCTGCCGGCATCGCGGTGACGCCGTTCACCCAGAATCACGGTTTTTCGCAGACGCTGGGCTTCCGCTTCGGCCGGTTCGCGTATTCGACCGACGTTATCGCTCTCGACGACGCGGCATTCCAGGCCTTGGCGGGGATCGATGCCTGGCTGGTCGATTGCATCCGGCCGGAGCCGCACGTGACCCACAGCCATGTCGACCGGACGCTCGCCTGGATCGACCGGGTGAGGCCCCGGCGCGCGGTGCTGACGCACATGGACGAGTCGCTCGACTACGAGACGCTGCGCCGGACGCTACCGCACGGTGTCGAGCCCGGTTACGACGGCATGGTCATTGAGGTTTAGACGCCGTGGTCTAAGTGCCCGCCCTGAAAAGCGAACCTTGCATTGGCGACGTTACACTTGACATACCACGCCACCTGATTTAGATTTGTGGCCATAGGAGATTGAGCTATGGCCAAGTCTGTTCTTTCCGCCCCGCACTTTCAGGATGAACCCGCTGCCTTCGCGTATGTCGAGGCGCACCTTTGGCCATCTGGCCCTATGTGCCCGCATTGCGGCACGACGGGCGACAAGATCGGCAAGCTGGCCGGCAAAACGACCCGCGCGGGCCTCTACAAGTGTTACGGCTGCCGGAAGCCCTTTACCGTGCGTATGGGGAC
>JBAVMB010000448.1:0-1523 GCA_049689615.1 Allostellaceae bacterium | reverse complement strand
GCTCAGCGTCGACCAGTTCGGCCAGGAAGAGATTGTGATGGTCGTAATAGCCGGTGAAAAGCTCGTCGGCGCCAGTGCCGGAAATCGACACCTTATAGCCGGCGGCAGCGATTGCTTGCATCAGCCGCCAGTGGACGAAATAGGAGATAGTGTAAACTGGCGCGTCGTGCGCGCGCACCAGCGTGCGCAGATCGGCCAGGAATTCGGCGTGCTCAAGCCCGACGCTGCTGTGCCGGATGCCGAGGACGCGGACCGATTCCTCAACCATCGCCTGCTCCTCGTAACGCGCGTCGGTGTTGACGATGGTGAAGCCGTGCACGTCGTAGTCGAACACCCGCTTGGCGATGGCGATGAGGGCGTTGGAATCAACCCCGCCGCTCATGCAGAAGGCGAGCGGCACGTCGGCGCGCAGACGCAAGCCAACCGCCGCAATCAGCCGCTCGCGCACGTTGGCGAGCGCGTCGGCAAAGCGCAGCGTCGGATGTTGGTTGAAGCGTGGTCTCCAGTAACGTGCCTTGTGCTCGGTCGCGTCCGCGTCGATTGTCAGCGTGCTACCGGGCGGGAGCTCAACGATGTCCTCGAAGAAGGTCGCCGGGGTTTTGTAGAGCGCCTTGTAACCGTTCACCAGGTAGCGCCGAAGATGATCGAGATTGGGCGCGAGCGGGCGGCCGAGCAACGCGCGGATGAACTTGACCTCGGAACCGAAATAGAGGCCGCCATCGGCATGCATCAGGTAGAGTGGCTTCTCGCCGAAGCGGTCGCGTGACAGCATCAGCGAACCATCGGCCTCGTCGTACCGGGCAAAGGCCCACATGCCTTCGCAGCGATCGAGCGCGGCGGCGCCTTTGCGGTGGAGCAGCTTCGCCAGCACCTCCGTATCGCTCGTCGTGCGGAAACGTTCGCCGGCAGCCTCCAGCTCTGCACGGCGCTCGCGGTAGTCGTAGATCTCGCCGTTGAAGGCGGTCATCTGACTTCCCTCGCGGAACGGCTGGCCGGCACGCGGATCGAGATCGATGATCGACAGCCGGCTGTGCAGCAGCAAAATGCGCCGGCCCTGGCGCTCGGCCGTGTAACGGCCGGTGCCGTCCGGCCCGCGATGCCGCATCAGCATCTCGCAGGCGGCGATCCGCGCGGGCGGGATTTCGGCGGGACCGAAATATCCGGCAATGCCGCACATCTCAGACGAACGCGTCCGCAGACAGCGGTTCGCCCGTCTTGACCGGTCGCGCCAAGCGCTTGCCGGCCAACCGATCGAAATCAGCGGGCGATAGCCCGGCTCGCGGCCGCAGAAAAACCAGATCGGCCAGCGTCGGCACCGCGCCAGCGGCCAAGTCGCGCGCTGCATAGACGCCGCGGCGCACTGCTGCAACCGAACCGGCCTCGCACGGCATTACGCGCTTGCCGGATACGCCCAGCATGACAGCCACCGCGCGCACGCGCCGTACCAGCTCGGCGAGCTCTGTCGGATCAGCCGACAGGCGATGATCACGAAAATCGGACAAGTTCTTGTCCAAGGTAAAGTG
>JBAVMB010000447.1:0-2274 GCA_049689615.1 Allostellaceae bacterium | reverse complement strand
AGGTCAGGCAGACATGGTCGTTGTCACGGTAGCGATTGGCGAAGGCCAGACCCGTTCCCAGCGAGACCTGCGCGCCGACGATGCCGTGGCCGCCGTAGAAGGCCTTGTCCACGGAGAACATGTGCATCGAGCCGCCCTTGCCGTGCGAATAGCCGTTCTGCCGCCCGGTCAATTCCGCCATGACGCCCTTGGGGTCCATGCCGGCGGCCAGCATGTGGCCGTGATCGCGGTAGGAGGTGACGACCGTGTCGCCCTCCTGCAATGCCGCCTGCATGCCGACGACCACCGCCTCCTGGCCGATATAGAGATGGCAGAAGCCGCCGATCAGCCCCATGCCGTACATCTGCCCGGCGCGCTCCTCGAAGCGGCGGATCAGCAGCATGTCGCGGTAGAGGTCGAGCAGTTTCTCGGTGGAGACCTCGGCTTCGACGGGCTCGTCGGGGCGGGACTTGAGCTTGCGCTTGGCGGCTACGGCCATGGTATCTCCCGGTAACTCGGCGGCGGCACAGCGACCGCGGCGACGCACCGCTATCCCTACCCAGCCGTTGCCAACATTGCAACGAAACTCTTCACAAATGATTGTTATGCAAGGCAAAATGAAACTTAACTGACTTCCAGTTAATGTACCTGAAAAGCCAGCCGGACCACCGTCGCATTCCGGCCCTATGCGGCGGCAACCTAGCGCCAGACGACCGCACAAACGTGTGATTTTTCCGCGCGCGGCAGTACGGCGCGACGGTCAGATGGCGAATCGTCCCGGCTACTGCGACGGCGGCGTAAAGATGACGAGCTCGCCCGGCGCACCGTAATTCAGCACCGCGCGCACGCGCTCGTCGAGGAAATCACGGTCGATGTGATTGCCCTGGAGCATGGCGACGCGCTTAGCCAGCGGATCGCGCTCGGCCTGGAGCCGGTTCAGCGTCGTCCGGGCATCGCGCACCTGAGTTTGCAGGTTCCATAACGCCAGCAGACCGCGGTCGCCTTCGACCAGGTGATAGGCGAAGTAGGCGCACAGCGTGAAGCCGAGCACCGGACCGACGATCTGGCGCGCGCGGGCGCGTAGCGCATAAAGCATTTCCATGACGACTCGTTTGAATCACGGTCGAGTCACCGGGTCAAATGAATTCCGATTCCCTGATTTTGAATCAACGAGTTGTCAGCCGACTCTGCGGCGGAATCTGAGGCTTAGCAGGCGCGATTCGTCGCTTCGTCATGGCCGGACCTGACCCGGCCATCCACACAAAACGGCGGGCGAAATTACCGCTTGAACGCGTCGCGGCCGGGATAACGTGCGGCGGCGCCAAGCTGCTCTTCGATGCGGATGAGCTGGTTGTACTTGGCGAGACGGTCGGAGCGGGCCAGCGAGCCGGTCTTGATCTGACCACAGTTGGTGCCGACCGCGAGATCGGCGATGGTCGCGTCCTCGGTCTCGCCGGAGCGGTGCGACATCACTTGGGCGTAACCGGCACGCCGCGCCAGCGCCATGGTCTCGAGCGTCTCGCTGAGCGATCCGATCTGGTTGACCTTGATCAGGATGGCATTGCCGACGCGCTTCTCGATACCTTCGGCCAAGCGCTTTGGATTGGTGACGAAGATGTCGTCGCCGACGAGCTGGATCTTCTTGCCGAGCGCGGCGGTGAGCGCCTGCCAGCCGGCCCAATCATCCTCGGCCATGCCGTCCTCGATCGAGACGATGGGATAGTGCGCGACCAGGCCCTCGTAGAACTTCACCATCGCGCCGGCGTCGAGCGTCTTGCCTTCCATCTTGTACTTGCCGTCCTTGCAGAACTCGCTCGAGGCCGGATCGAGCGCCAGCGCCACCTGCTCGCCCGGCTTATAACCGGCGGCTTCGACGGCGCGGACGATGAAGCTCAACGCCTCGTCAGCCGATTGCAAATTGGGCGCGAAGCCGCCTTCGTCGCCGACGTTGGTGTTGTGGCCTTTATCTTTGAGCGCTTTCTTCAACGCCTGGAAGATCTCGGCGCCATAGCGGATGGCCTCGGCGATGGACGGCGCGCCGATCGGCACAATCATGAATTCCTGGATGTCGATCGGATTGTCGGCGTGCACGCCGCCGTTGAGCACGTTCATCATCGGCACCGGCAGCACGTTCGCCTCGACGCCGCCGATATAGCGGTAGAGCGGCTGGCCGAGCTCGGCCGCCGCCGCTTTGGCGGAGGCCAGGCTGACGCCGAGGATGGCGTTGGCGCCGAGCCGCGCCTTATTGGGCGTGCCGTCGAGATCGATCAGCGCGCGGTCGAGGCCGGCCTGGTC
>JBAVMB010000446.1:0-2764 GCA_049689615.1 Allostellaceae bacterium | reverse complement strand
GCCAAGAACCATGCGGAATCGCTGAGGTGATCGACAAACTCGAATTCCTCATGGCACTCGCCCGCGAGCGCCATTTCGGACGCGCCGCCGAAGTCTGCGGCGTGACGCAGCCGACGCTGTCGGCGGGCGTGAAGCAGCTTGAGGATCAGTTCGGAATCCTGCTGGTCAATCGCGGTTCGCGTTTTGTCGGCCTGACGCCGGAAGGTGATCGCGTTCTCGGCTGGGCCAAGCGCATCGTCGGCGACGTGCGCGCGATGCGCCAGGAAGTCAACGCGCTGAAACAGGGACGCCTCGTCGGGCATCTGCGCATCGCGGTGATTCCGACGGCGTTGCCCATGGTCTCAGCCTTGACTACGCCGTTCCACGAACGGCATCCCGAAGTCCGCTTCACCATCCGCTCGAGCACGTCGATCGAAGCGCTCACCTCGCTCGACAACCTCCAGGTCGATGCCGGCATCACCTATCTCGACAACGAGCCGACCGGTAGCGTGCGCGCGATTCCGCTCTATCGCGAGCGCTATCAATTGCTGATCTCGGCCGACAGTCCGCTCGGCAACCGCCGCAGCGTCACCTGGGCCGAGGTTGGGCACATTCCGCTCTGCCTGCTGACGCCGGATAATCAGAACCGCCGCATCATCAATCGCCTGCTGCACGATTCCGGCAGCGGCGAGGATCAAGTGGCGATGCTGGAATCCAACTCGATGACGGTGCTCGTGTCGCACGTCCGCACCGGCCGCTGGGCCAGCGTCATGCCGGCGATTCTCGCGGAAACGCTCGGACTGACCGGCATGGTGCAGGCGATTCCGATCGTCGAGCCGGCGGCGTTTCACACGGTCGGTCTCGTCGTGCCGAAGCGCGAAACCATGACGCCGGCGACGGGAGCGCTCGTCGCCGAAGCGCTGAAAGTTGCTAAAGTGCTCGACATCGAAATCGCAAATTCGGACGTCGCATAGAACGTCCGTATCGGACGATAGGCGCGGCCTATTAGATAGAAATGTTCTATCGCAACACGGTTCCGCTTTATTGAAGCTGGCGATGCGCGAGCGTCATATTCGCCTGAATCAAACAGCGCGGATGTGTCATGGCGCGATACGAAATTTGGAACGAGAAACGCGGCGCTGAAATTATTGCGCAGCACGCGCAGCAAGCGGGCGCTGCGCTGCCGATTCTGCACGCGCTGCAAGAAACCTTCGGTTACGTTCACGCCGATGCCGTAAAAATGGTGGCGTCGGCGCTCAACCTTTCGCGCGCCGAGGTGCACGGCATCGTCACCTTCTATCACGATTTCCGATCGGCGCCGGCGGGCGACCATGTGCTGAAGCTGTGCCGGGCCGAAGCCTGTCAATCGATGGGCGCCGACGCACTTGCCGCACACGCGCGCGAAAAGCTGCTCGTCGATTGGCATGAAACCACCACCGACAAGCGGTTGACGCTCGAGCCGGTATTCTGCCTCGGCCTGTGCGCCTGCGCGCCGGCAGCGATGCTCGACAGCCAGGTGTTCGGCCGCCTCGACGCCAAGCGTCTCGACACCCTGATCGACCGGGCACGCCAGCCATGACGCGCCCACGCATTTTCGTTCCGCGCGACGCTGCCGCACTGGCGCTCGGCGCCGACGACGTTGAACGGGCGATCGTGGCCGCGCTGCGCCGCCGCCAGATCGATGCTGAAATCGTCCGCACCGGTTCGCGCGGCCTGTTCTGGCTCGAGCCGATGATTGAAGTCGCCGTCGGTGGCGAACGCATCGCCTACGGTCCAGTGGCCGCCGACGAGGTCGAAGCGCTGTTCGACGCCGGTTTCCTCGATGGCAAGCCGCATGCGCGCCGCCTCGGCCGGCCGGACGACATCCCGTTCCTCATGCGGCAGCAGCGGTTTACCTTCGCGCGCTGCGGCATCGTCGATCGGCTATCGCTGACGGATTATCGCGCGCACGGCGGCTACAAGGGGCTCGAGCGCGCAATCGGCATGGCGCCGGCCGCAATCGTCGAGGAGGTCACCCGTTCGGGCCTGCGCGGCCGCGGTGGCGCCGGCTTCCCGACCGGCATCAAGTGGCGCACGACGGCGCAGGCTACGGCGCCGCAGAAATACATCGTCTGCAATGCCGACGAGGGGGATTCCGGAACCTTCGCCGATCGCATGATTATGGAAGGCGATCCGTTCGTCCTGATCGAAGGCATGACCGTCGCCGGCATCGCCGTCGGCGCGACCAAGGGTTATGTCTACATTCGGTCGGAATATCCGCATGCGATCGAGACCTTCGGCCGCGCGCTCGCGGTCGCCCGGGCCGAGCACTATCTCGGTCCGAAGCTGGCGGGTTCGGCCTACGAATTCGACATCGAGATCCGTCTCGGCGCCGGCGCCTATGTCTGCGGCGAGGAAACCGCGCTGCTGGACAGCCTCGAAGGCAAACGCGGCATGGTACGCGCCAAGCCGCCGCTGCCGGCGCATCACGGCCTGTTCGGCCAGCCGACCGTGGTCAACAACGTGATCTCGCTGGCGTCGGTGCCATTCGTTCTGGCGGAAGGCGCCAAGGCCTACGCCGATGTCGGCATGGGCCGTTCGCGCGGCACCATTCCGGTGCAGCTCGCCGGCAACATCAAATATGGCGGACTGTTCGAAGCCGGCTTCGGCGTGACCTTGGGCACGCTGGTCGACGAGCTCGGCGGCGGCACGGCCTCGGGCCGGCCGGTGCGTGCGGTCCAGGTCGGCGGCCCGCTGGGCGCCTATTTCCCGCGTGCACTGTTCGACACGCCGTTCGATTACGAAG
>JBAVMB010000445.1:0-1665 GCA_049689615.1 Allostellaceae bacterium | reverse complement strand
CGCTGGTCGTTTTCCGCCTGCTCTGGGGTTTTGTCGGCAGCGAGACCGCGCGTTTCGCCAGCTTTCTCGCTTCGCCGCGTGCCGCTCTCGCGCATCTGGTGCACCTCTTCCGCCGCGAGCCCGATTGCGAGATTGGCCATAATCCGGCCGGCGGTTGGATGGTGCTGCTGTTGCTGGCGCTGCTGTTCGGGGAAAGCCTGAGCGGCCTTTACATCAACAACGACGTCGCCGAGGACGGCCCACTGAGCCAAATCGCTCCCGCGCCGATTAGCAACTTGATCGACGCACTGCACACATATTTATGGTGGACGTTGCTTGCCGCGGTGACGCTGCACATCCTCGCGGTCGCGGTTTATCGGACGGCTAAAGGCCAGAACCTGGTACTGCCCATGGTCACGGGCCGCAAGACGCTGCCGCCGGAGATGCGAGCGCCGGCATTCGCCGGGCCGCTCCGCGCTCTCCTGGTCTTAGGCGGCAGCCTTCTTGCGGTGATCCTACTGATCAATTTCCTCTAAACGCGTTTCAGCTCTTCGGCACGATCACCTGGCCGCAAATCTCGCCGGCCGGATGGCTGGTGCTGTGCACATTGATGTACCAGTCGCCGGCTTCGAGCTGCTGCGCCTGTTCCGGCGTCAGCGTCGCCTTGCCGGTGATCGGGCTCTTCACCGGGCTGCCTTTCTTGGTGATCCAGATTACGACTGGGCCGCCGCACTTGGCGCCATTTGCGCCGTTGTGGAAATGCGACATCGTCGCATCGCTCGACAGGCCGCTATAATTGATATGCCAGGTCACGACGCGCGTGCTGGCGTCCCACGTCAGATACGCGGTGCCTTTGCCTTTCGTCATGACCGGCGGAGATTGTTCCGCGCCGGTCAACTGCGCCTTGAATTTCACTGGCGCGGCGGTTGCCTTGCCCGCCCAGGCGACGCATGCGAGCGCCGCGAGTGCGAGGACAATCCGCCGAGAAACTGCACCCATCATGCCACCCTCCTTCAATCGAGTTGGTGTCGCGCGGCGTCGGTCCGCAAGCGGCGACCCCATCGCGGATCGGTGCAAGTCTATGCGAGTGGCCACCGGCAACATAGAGCCTTCGGCGCATCTCACGGCAACGTTACGGAACAGGCCGCGTTGCTGCAAAAATGCCAGCGATTGCAACGCGCTAGACAATACGTGCGGGATACGGTCGACCAGTGCGGCGCGCGGGGCGGCGTGACGAGGTTTGATTGGCGGACCCGGCGAGATTCGAACTCACGACCTCTGCCTTCGGAGGGAGGCGCTGAAGCGAGGAAAACTGCGGCTTTCGAGACCGTTTCCCCACCGCTTTCCCCACCAATTTTGCCGAAAAAATGAGCGCGAAGCCCGATGACGTCTGTGTGCTCGAAATGTGTGGTGTGGATAAGCGATCACTCAGGACTGCGTGGCACCCTCCGTGTAGACGGTGCTTTGCCCGCGAGTAAGTCGAGCGCGGAGGTCATCGCCCGATTAGCTTGTTGCTGTGCAGCGCCGACACTGCGCGCACTCTCCGCGTTCCATAGCTTGTCGTAGAGCCTCCACAGTTGCGCCTGAGCCTCCCGCAGCTTTTCGATTCGATTTTCAAGTTGCGAGCTGACGTCCATGATCGCGTTGCGCGTCGGCTCGGCTTTTACCCGCTCGGGTGGATCCGAC
>JBAVMB010000444.1:0-7621 GCA_049689615.1 Allostellaceae bacterium | reverse complement strand
GTTCGGCATCGGCCTGACACTCGCCGGTGTTGTGGTGTGGACGACCTTCTGGCTCTACATGAAGCTAGTGCTGGTTGCGGCAATGACCTGGCTGCATGTGATCTTCGGCCGCTGGCGGCGCGAATTTGCCGCCGATGTGCGGCCGCACACTGCCGGCTTTTATCGCGCGATCAACGAAGTGCCGACGCTGCTGCTGATCGGTATCGTCGTCCTGGCGGTGGTGAAGCCGTTTTAATCGCGCGGTAGCTGAAAGCGGATTTGACTCGGCCGCGGCTTTTGGCTAAGGGTTTGAGCGGAAGACCGGCCTGTCTCCGGCTCTTGTCTCTTCAACCGCATCGCTGATCCGCGCACGGCCCGAGCCAGGACCGTCCGCTCTTCCGGCCAACCGATCCATCCGGCCCGCAGGCCGCACCCCTCCCAACGCCGTATTACTTGCGAAAGTCGCACCCGATGAACCTCCAGGAACTCAAGCGCAAAACCCCCGCCGATCTGCTCACCTTCGCCGAAGAGCTGCAGATCGAAAGCGCCTCCAGCCTGCGCAAGCAGGAGCTGATGTTCGCCATTCTCAAGACGATGGCCGACAAGGATCAGGCGATCTACGGCGATGGCGTGCTCGAAGTACTGCAGGACGGCTTCGGCTTCCTGCGCAGCCCCGAGGCCAACTACTTGCCGGGTCCGGATGATATCTATGTCAGCCCGTCGCAGGTTCGCCGCTTCGGGTTGCGCACGGGCGATACAGTCGAAGGGCAGATCCGCTCGCCCAAGGACGGCGAGCGGTATTTCGCGCTGCTGAAGGTCAACAAGATCAATTTCGACGATCCCGAGAAGCTGCGCCACCGGGTCAATTTCGACAATCTGACGCCGCTTTACCCCGACGAGAAGCTGAAGCTCGAGTTTGACGATCCGACCAAGAAGGACCTGACCACGCGCGTCATCGATCTGATCACGCCCCTGGGCAAGGGGCAGCGCGCACTGATCGTGTCGCCGCCGCGCACCGGCAAGACGGTGATGATGCAGAACATCGCCCACGCGATCGCCGCCAACAATAAAGAGGTCTATCTCATCGTCCTGTTGATCGACGAGCGGCCGGAAGAAGTCACCGACATGGCGCGCTCGGTCAAGGGCGAGGTCGTGTCCTCGACCTTCGACGAGCCGGCCGTGCGCCACGTGCAAGTCGCCGAGATGGTGATCGAGAAGGCCAAGCGCCTGGTCGAGCACAAACGCGACGTCGTGATTCTGCTCGACTCGATCACGCGCCTGGCGCGTGCCTACAACACCGTCGTGCCCAGCTCGGGCAAGGTTCTGACCGGCGGCGTCGACGCCAACGCGCTGCAGCGGCCGAAACGCTTCTTCGGCGCCGCGCGCAACATCGAAGAGGGCGGCTCGCTCACCATCATCGCCACCGCGCTGATCGACACCGGCTCGCGCATGGACGAGGTGATCTTCGAGGAGTTTAAGGGCACCGGTAACTCGGAAATTGTGCTCGACCGCAAGGTCGCCGACAAGCGCACCTTCCCGGCGGTCGATATCACCAAGTCGGGCACCCGCAAGGAAGAATTGCTGGTCGATAAGGCCGTCCTTGCCAAGATGTGGGTGCTGCGCCGCGTGCTGATGCCGATGGGACCGATGGACGGGCTCGAATTCCTGATCGACAAGCTCAAACAGTCGAAGAGCAACGCCGACTTCTTCGAGGCGATGAACACCTAAACCGGGCCGGCGGGCTGGACGCGGCGCGATTCAAACGCGGTGTGCGCCCGCTCCCGCCATTTGGTCGGACCTAAACCGTAAACACCGTCGAGCCAGTGGTCTTGCGTGCGGCGAGGTCGGCTTGGGCTTTGGCCGCGTCCTTGAGCAGATAGGTCTGGTTGACCTCGATCTTGACGATGCCCTTCGACACGACGTCGAACAATTCCTTGGCGCCGGCGACCATGTCCTCGCGCTTGGCGCCGTAAGTGTTGAGCGTCGGCCGGGTAATGAATAGCGAACCCTTCTGCGCCAGCAGGCCGAGGTTGAACGGCTCGACATTGCCCGAGCTCTGGCCGAACAGCGCCAGCAGACCGAGCGGCGCCAGGCAATCGAGCGACTTCATGAAAGTGTCCTTGCCGACCGAGTCGTAAACCACCGGCACCTTCTTGCCGCCGGTGATCTCGACGACGCGCTTCTGGAAATCTTCCTTCGTGTAGTTGATGACGTGGTCGTAGCCGCGTGCCTTGGCAAGCTTGGCCTTGTCGTCGTTCGACACCGTGCCGATGACGGTGCAGCCCAGATGCTTCGCCCATTGGCCGGCGATCAAGCCGACGCCGCCGGCGGCGGCATGGAACAGGATGGTGTCGCCCGGCTTCACGCGATAGGTGCGACGCAGCAGGTATTGCGCGGTAAGGCCCTTGAGCATCATCGCCGCGGCGCGCTTGTCGTCGATGTCCTTGGGCAACACGACCAGGCGGTCGGCAGGCATCACGCGCACTTCGGAATAGGCGCCCACCGGCGAGCTGCCATAGGCGACACGATCGCCGGCCTTGATGTCGGTGACGCCTGGACCGACCTCTTCGACGACGCCGGCGCCCTCGCTGCCCAGGCCGCTCGGCAGCGTGGCCGGATAGATCCCCATGCGGACATAGATGTCGACGAAATTGAGGCCGACGGCGGTGTGGCGCACGCGCGCCTCACCGGGACCGGGTTTGCCGACCTGGACCTCTTCCCATTTGAGGATTTCGGGTCCGCCAGTCTGGTGGAAGCGGATGGCATGCGGCATCGGTCGTCTCCTCGGGTTCGGTTGTTGGGCGTCGGTCAGGCGCCGAGATGGCGATGGAAGAATTCGAGGCTGCGCTTGCCGGCCTGATCGGCCGCAGCCTGGTCCCAATGCGCGCCGCCGGGCCGGGCGAAGGCGTGGCCGCAATTGGGATAGTCGTACATCGTCACCAGCGGATTGCCCTTGAAGCCGGCGTGGATCTTCTCCTGCGCCGGCGGTGGCACGAATTCGTCCTTGCCGGCGATGTGCAGCAGCAGTGGATGCTTGATGGTCTTGGCCTCGCCGAGCGCGTCCTGGATGCCGACGCCGTAGTAGCTGACGCTGCAATCGGCGTCGGTCCGCGTCGCCATGAGAAAGGCGAGCTTGCCGCCGAGGCAGAAGCCGACCGCCCCAACCTTGCCGCTGCAGGCCGGATGCTTGCGTAGGACAGCGAGCGACGCCTTCAAGTCATCGACGCCCTTGTCGACGTCGAAGCGTTGGAAATAACCCACCGCCTGCTTCCACTCGGCTTCGGTCTTGTCGGTGATCTGGATGCCCGGCTTGAAGCGCCAGAACAGGTCGGGACAGAAGGCGGTAAAGCCCTGGCCGGCGAGGCCGTCGGTGATCTGGCGCATCACCGCGTTGACGCCAAAAATCTCCTGGATGACGACGACGCCCGGACCCTTGCCGGATTTGGGCGTTGCCAGATAACCGGAAAAGCTGCCGCCATCCGCGGCGCGGACCGTCAATTCGGCCATGATGCCTCCCTCAGGCGTTTGTTGGCGGCAAGCCTAGCCGGGCGGCCGCGGCTTGTCATCGCCGCCGGCTGCGGTCAGGGCAGCCATGCGCGCCATGGCGGCCAGCGATCGACCAGCGCAGCCAGCACCTGATAGCCACTGCGGCCGGGATGGGCGCCGTCATTGGCAGAGGCTTCGCTCACCCACACTGCCGATGATTGCAGCACGCCAAAGACATCCAGGAACGGCATGGAAAGCACGCGGCAGACCGCCTGCAATTCCGGAATCAGCGCCGCGGCCCGTGCATTGACGTCCGCGTCTGAGATTGGCGGCGGACCGACCATCAGCGTTGGCGCCAGCGTCTTGGCGTCCGCCAGGATCTGCCGCGTATTGGAAATCGTTGCGGCCGGTTCGAGCACGCGCCGGCCACCGTCAACGAGGCAGTCATTGACGCCGAATGAGAAGACTAGCGCGCAGGAATGCTCGACCGGCAACCGGCGAAGCGCTTCGTCGCGCCAGCGCTCGCGCACATCGGCGCTGGTGTTGCGGCGGATGCCGGCATTGTAGCTGGTCACGGTATGGCCGCGGGCGATGGCGGCAGCGCAGACGCGGCCAACCCAGCCGAGTCCGTCGGGATCGCCGAAGCCGTTGACGAAACTGTCACCGAAGAACGCGATGCGCAAATCCATGGCCGCCATCCGCCGTGACCGGCGTTATAGCAGCAACGCGCCTTCGAATTGCAGCAGCCGGCGCTTGGTCTCGACGCCGCCGGGCGCGCTATAGCCAGTGAGCGCGCCGTCGGCGCTGACGACGCGGTGGCAGGGGATGATGATCGGGATCGGATTGCGGCCGCAGGCCTGGCCGAGGACGCGCGGCATCTGGCCGAGCTCGCGCGCCAGCTCGCCGTAGGTCGCGGTCTGGCCATAGGGAATTTTGGTCATGCGCTCCCACAGGCGTTTTTCGTCGCCGCTGCCGTCGGGCGCCAGCGGCAGGTCGAAATGCGTGCGCTTTCTGGCGAAATACTGTTCGAGCTGGCGCTTGGCTTCGATCAGCACGGCGTCGGGCGTGCCGCTGGCGCGGCCGCTCCATTCGAGCGCGACGATGTTGCCGTCGCGTTCGACGACGGTCAGGAAACCGAACGGGCTGTCGAGCGGCAGACGCTTCAGCGCGTCGCCAGTGCCTGACTCAGTGCCTCGGGTGTCGTGATGGGCAGGGAGCATGTCGGTCCCTCGCAGATATAGGCGGCGGCGCGGCCGGCGACCGGACCCTTGCCCTGCGCCGGATGGCCGTCCGGCAGTTTACCGCCCGGCGGCACCGCCGTCAGCGCCCGGTTGGGCAGGCTGGCGGCGAACACGGCAGCTAGCAGGGCCTCAGTCTCGACCGTGCCCCACGCACCGGCAACGACGATCTGCAATCCGTGGTCAAGCAGGTCGCGCGCCACCAGCAGCGCCGCGTGCGCGATCGGATTGCGCGCGACTTCGCCGGCGAACGCCGCCAGCAGCGCCTCGGTGCGCTCGCGATGGCGCGTCTCGCCGGTGAGGTAGAACAGCCGCGCCAGGTTCTGCGCCATGATGCCGTTGGCCGCAGGCACCGGCCCGTCATAGGCCGGCTTGGTGCGCACGATCAGCGTCTCGCCGTCATCGGGGGTGTAGTAGTAGCCGCCCGCGTTGTCCCAGAAATGTGCATCGGTGACCGCGAGCCAGCGCTGCGCCTGTTCGAGACAGGCCGCGGCGCCGGTGATTTCGTGCAGCGTCAACGCGGCGCGGATCATCTGGGCGTAATCGTCGAGCATGCCGGCATGCGCGGCACGGCCGGCGCGGAACGAGTGCTTGAGCCGGTCGCCGTCGCCGAGCGAATGGACGACGAAATCGAAGGCGCCAATCGCCAGTTCACGCCAGCGCGGCTGCGCGAACGCGACGGCGGCCTCGGCCAGCGCCGCGATCAAAAGCCCGTTCCAATCGGCCAGTGCCTTGTCGTCGAGGCCCGGGCGCACGCGTTTGCCGCGGGCGGCGAGCAGGATCTTGAGATCGTCCGCGAACGCGGCCTCCTCGTCGCCGCGCCAATCGAGGTGATGCAGCCGATTGAGGATGGTGTGGCCTTCCCAATTGCCGGAAGGCGTAACGTCGTAGATCTCCTTGAAAGGCGTGGCGCGATTGCCGAGCAGCGCGTCGATCTCGGCTTCCGACCAGACATAGAACTTGCCTTCTTCGTGCTCGCTGTCGGCGTCGAGGCTCGAAGCGAAGCCGCCTCCGGGCAGCCGCATCTCGCGCTCGAGCCAGGCGACGGTTTCGGCGACGCGCGCGGCGTAAAGCGGCCGGCGGGTGTCGCGCCAGGCCTCGGTCAATAGGCCGATGAGCAGGGCGTTGTCGTAAAGCATCTTCTCGAAGTGCGGCACCAGCCAACGGGCGTCGGTCGAGTAGCGCGCAAAGCCGCCGCCGGCATGGTCGTAGATGCCGCCTTGTCCGATGTGATCGAGAGTTAGCAGCACGGCGTCGCGCAGCGCCGGATTTTTGCCGCGCTTCCAGCCGCGCCACAGCAGATCGAGCAGCGGCGCTTGCGGGAATTTCGGCGCCGTGCCGATGCCGCCATTGACGCCATCGACGGCGCGGGTCAGCGCTTCGGCGGCCTTGAGCGGCATCTCGGCCGGAATGCCGGCGCCGGTCGCTGGCGTGGCGAGCTTGCCGAGCTCGGCGCGCAGCACGCCGGCGTGCTGCATCAGCTTGTTGCGCTCGCGCGCGTAGGCGTCGGACACCGCGCGCAGCACTTCGGGAAAGCCCGGCCGGCCCCAGCGCGCCGCCGGCGGATAGTAGGTGCCGCCGAAGAACGGCTCGCCCGCGGGCGTCAGGAACATGGTCAGCGGCCAACCGCCCTGCTCGCCCATCAGCATCAGCGCGTGCTGGTAGATGGCGTCGAGGTCGGGCCGCTCCTCGCGGTCGACCTTGATGCTGACGAAACGCTCGTTCATCAGCGCGGCGATTTCGGGATTCTCGAAGCTCTCGTGCGCCATGACATGGCACCAGTGGCAGGCGGCATAGCCGACCGAGAGCAGGATCGGCTTGTCTTCGGCGCGCGCGCGTTCGAGCGCTGCCGGTCCCCACGGCTGCCAATGCACCGGATTGTCGCGATGCTGCAGCAGATAGGGGCTGGTTTCGTGCGCCAGCGCGTTGGCGCTCATACCTCTTCGAAATTGAGCGGGAAGTCGCCCGGTAGCGGCCCCCAGAGGTAGAGCGAGTCTTCGGGCGGATGATCCTCGGCCCGCCACGAGCCATCCGCCGGAATCTGATCGATGTCGCAGAAATACTCGGCCAGGCTGTTCCACGGATCGCGCAGATAGTGGAAGAAGTTCGAGCCGAGCACGTGGCGCCCGAAACCCCAGCCGTTTTTGTAGCCGGCGCCCATCACCTGCTGTGCGCCGAGGCCGATTTCGTCGGGCGAGGCGACTTCGAAGCTGGCGTGGTGGAAGCCCGGCCGCGCGTCGGCCAGGAGCGCGACCACGTGATGGTCGCCGCCGCCCGGCAGATGCAGGAAGGAAATGATGCCGGGCACGCGGTCGGTCACTTTCATGCCGAGCGTGTCGGTGTAGAACGCGACCATCTTGTCGAGCTGTGGCGTGTGCAGCAGCACGTGGCCGAGCCGGTGCGGCCGCGCTTCGTGGCGTTTGGGCGCGCCGCGCTTGCCGTTGCGCTGATAATGACCGGGCGAGTTGATCGTGAAGGCGGGCGCCGAGCGCCACGGCTGCGCGCTTTCCGGCCGGACGTTGACGGCATGGCCGTCCGGATCCTCGAGCCACAGCCCACCGCCGAAGGCGTTATGCGGCGCGTCGATCTCTGTGATGCCGCGCTGCCGCATGCGGCCGCGGATGGCGGCAATACCCGCGTCGTCGCTGCCGAAGCGCAGATGGTTGAGCCGCTTCTTCTTGCCTTCGATCAGGAAGACCTGATCCTGATCGCGGCCGTCGCAGCGGAAGGTGAGGACGCCGTCACGCTCGCTGGGCGCCAGGCCGAAGGTCGCGTAGAAATTCTGGCCGGCTTTGAGCTCGGGCACGGTGAGGGCGTAACTCAACAGTGACTGCACCGCCATGGCGTCCTCCTGCGGTCCGGCCGCGGTGCGGTTCTTGTTCGGTAGCTGCGCAGCGGACCCGCAACTTATATATCCC
>JBAVMB010000443.1:0-2498 GCA_049689615.1 Allostellaceae bacterium | reverse complement strand
ATATTGGGATGCGCTGCTCAGCGACAACACCGCCGAGCGCCGTCGCGTGCGTTTCACGCCGGCCGGCATCGGCAAGGGCGCGGTGCAGACGAAGGAAGCGGCGCTCAAGGACGATTACGACGAATGGCTGGCGCGCATCGTCTGCTACGCCTTCTCGGTGTCGCCGCAATGGGCGACCAAGCAGATGAACCGCGCGACGGCCGAGAGCGCCCAGGAACAGGCGCTGCAAGAAGGCCTCGCGCCGCTGCTCGCCTCGACCAAGCGCATCGCCGATCGCTGCCTAGCCGAAGGCATGGGTTTCGACGATCTCGAGTTCGCCTGGGTGACCGAGGAGGCGACCGATCCGAAGGAGCAGTCCGAGATCCTGCTGGCCGAGCTTAAGCAGGGTGCCATCGTGCTCGACGAGTACCGCGCCAAGACCGGCCGCGGCCCTTACCCTGACGGCCTCGGCGCCAAGCCGCTGATCTTCACGGCGACCGGCGCCGTCACCCTGGAATCGATCGTCAATCCGCCCGAGGAACCGCCGGTCACAGAAACGCCACCGGGCACGCCCGGCCCGGATGGACGGCCCAACGGCGGTCCCAATGGCGAAGGCGGCAGAATTGAACGCTCGGGCGAAGAATTGAACGGCCCCGGCAGCGAAGGTGCAGGCAGCAAAGGCGGCAAGTTGGCGAAGGCCGTCCAGCCGAAGCCGAGAATCGACCGCGAACGGTCGAGCCGGATCAAGGCCGCGGCGGCGATGAAACAGCTCTTCGGCCGGCTGTTCGACCGCGAGGGCAAGCGCATCGCGGCGCTGGCCCGCAAGGGCAAGCTGCCGGCAATGAAGAAGGCGGCTGGCGACGACGGCAACGGCGTCGACGATTGGCTCGACGCCGACGCCTGGGAAGCGGCCGAAGCCGGCGCACGGAAAATCCTCGCCGGCCAGTCGCAGGACGGTGCCGCACAGGGTCTCGCAGCGATCGGCCTCGACGACGACGGCGTGACCAAGCTCGCCAACGACAACGCCGTCGCCTGGTCGAACAAGCACGCGGCCGAGCTGGTGTCGAAGATCGCCGACACGACGCGCGACGAGCTGCGCGGCCTGGTGACTCAATCCGAGGCCTCGGGCTGGAGCGTCGCCACGCTCGCCGACAAGATTCAGGACGCGGCCGCTTTCAGCCCCGCGCGCGCTGACCTCATCGCACAGCATGAGACGCGCACCGCCGACAACCAGGGCAGCCTCGGCGCCTGGAAGGCGGCGAAGAGCGAACTCGGCGTCAAGGTCAAGAAGCAGTGGATCGCGCAGGGCGAGAACGTCTGCGTGATCTGTCAATCCAACCAAAACGACGGCGCGATCGACGTCGACGAGAACTTCAATTCGGGCGACGACGCCGCGCCCGCCCATCCGCGCTGCGAATGCGACACCGAGCCGGTGGTCGACGATTCCAGCGACAGCAACAGCGACGACGAGGAGTGAGGACCATGGAACATTTTTTCATGCCGATGGTGAAGGTCGACGCCGCGCAGCGGCTGGTCTTCGCGCGGCTCGACGAGACCAAGGACGCCAGCGGCGAGGCGATGCACTACGACAGGACGAAGCCGAATTTCGTCGCCTGGTCGGACCAGATGAAGAAGGCCTCCGGCGGCAAGAGCCTCGGCAACGTGCGCTCGATGCACCAGCTGATCGCCGCCGGCAAGGTCGAAGACATGACTTTCGACGATAAGGCGCGCGCGATTGGCGTGTGCATCAAAGTCGTCGACGACGACGAATGGAAGAAGGTGATCGAGGGCGTCTACACCGGCATCTCGCCGGGCGGCGGCCTGCAACGCTTCCGCGACGAGCACGGCGAGCGCCGCTACGTCGGCATGCCGAGCGAGATCTCGCTGGTCGATATGCCGTGCAACCCGAACGCCACCTTCACGATGGTGAAGGCCGAGGGCGGCGAGGCGCAGGTGGCGTTCAAGCCGGCGCCGGCGAATGACGCGGCGCCAACCGAGCAGGAAGTCGCCGACGTCACGGCCGCGCTCGGCGCGATCACGCAGCCCGGTGACTATCGCGCCTTCGTGCTGGCGCAGCCGGCGGCGATGATGAAGGTGCTGTTCCCGAACGGCGAGGCGCCGCAGGGCGTCGCGATCGCCACGATGGAGAAGAAGGACTATTCCGCCGACGAGCGGAAAGCCGCCGCCAAAAAGGGCGAAGCGATGCCCGACGGCAGCTTCCCGATCAAGACCAAGAAGGATCTCGAGAACGCGATCCAGGCCTACGGCCAGGCGAAGGACAAGGCCGCCGCGAAGCAGCACATCATCGAGCGCGCCAAGGCGTTGAAGCTGACCGACGAGCTGCCCGCGGACTGGGACGGCTCGACCAAGAAGATGGCGAAGGTCACCGCCGCCGGTGCGATGAAGAAGGCGCTAAGCGACGTCGTCCAGTTCACCGCGCTGATCGAGGCACTCACCTGGCTGGCGAACTGCGTCACCGGCGACGCGGCCGTCGAGAACGATGGCTCGCCGCTCCCGGC
>JBAVMB010000442.1:0-2495 GCA_049689615.1 Allostellaceae bacterium | reverse complement strand
CCTCGTCCTTGTTGATCGCCACGATCACCTTGGAATCCTTCATGCCGGCGAGATGCTGGATCGCGCCCGAAATGCCGATGGCGATGTAGAGCTCGGGCGCGACGATTTTGCCGGTCTGGCCGACCTGATAGTCGTTGGGCACGAAGCCGGCGTCGACCGCCGCGCGTGACGCGCCGACGGCGGCGCCGAGCGTGTCGGCGAGCCGCTCCAACAGCTTGAAATTCTCGCCCGATTGCAGGCCGCGGCCGCCCGAGACGATGATTCGTGCCGCGGTCAGCTCCGGCCGCTCGCTTTTCGCCAGCTCGGCGCCGACATACTGCGCGAGGCCGGTGCTGCCGGCTGCCGGAATATTTTCAACCGCGGCATTGCCGCCGGTTGCGGCGGCCGCAGCAAAGGCGGTGGCGCGGACCGTGATGATCTTGATCGCGTCCGCCGATTTCACCGTCGCAATCGCATTGCCGGCGTAAATCGGCCGCTCGAACGTGTCCGCCGACATCACCGCAGAAATGTCGGAGATCTGCGCCATGTCGAGGAGCGCAGCGACGCGCGGCATGACGTTCTTGCCGAAGGTGGTCGCCGGCGCCAGCAGATGCGAATAGGCCTTGGCGCGCTCGACGAGAAGCTTTGCCAGTTCCTCGGCCAAGGGATGCGCATAGATCGCGTCGTCGGCGACCAGCACCTTGCTCACGCCCGCGATCGTGGCGGCTGCGGCGGCGACGCTGGCGCAGCCCGCCCCGGCCACCAGCACCTGCACCTCGCCGAGCTTCGCTGCCGCCGCTACAGTATGCAGCGTTGCCGGCTTGAGCGTTTTGCCGTCGTGTTCGGCGAGGACCAGGACCGCCATCAGATCACCCGCGCCTCGTTCTTGAGCTTGTCGACCAGCTCGGCGACCGAGCCGAGTTTCTTGCCGGCCTGGCGCTTCGGCGGCTCGGCGACCTTGAGCGTCGTAAGCCGCGGCTTGGGATCGACGCCGAGCGCTTCGGGCGTCAGTTGCTCGATGGGCTTCTTCTTCGCCTTCATGATGTTGGGCAGCGAGGCGTAACGCGGTTCGTTGAGGCGCAGATCGGTCGTCACCACGGCCGGCAATTTGACCGTGATGGTCTCGAGGCCGCCGTCGACTTCGCGCGTCACGGTGGCCGCGCCATCGGCAATCTTGAGCTTTGACGCGAAGGTCGCCTGGCCCCAGCCCAGCAACGCCGCCAGCATCTGGCCGGTCTGGTTGCAATCGTCGTCGATCGCCTGCTTGCCGAGGATGGCAAGCTGCGGCTGCTCTTTGGCGACAATCGCTTTCAAAAGCTTCGCCACCGCCAGCGGCTGCAATTCGACGTCGGTCAGGACGTGGATGCCGCGGTCGGCGCCCATGGCGAGCGCGGTGCGGATCGTTTCCTGGCATTGCTGCGCGCCCATCGACACGGCGACGATTTCCTTGACGATGCCGGCCTCTTTCAGGCGCACCGCTTCCTCGACGGCGATCTCGTCGAATGGATTCATCGACATCTTGACGTTCGCCGTCTCGACGCCGCTGCCGTCAGCCTTGACGCGGATCTTGACGTTGAAGTCGATCACCCGCTTGACGGCGACCAGAACCTTCATGAAAGGGGCGCCTCGCTTGCCTTGCTGCAATGCGGGATTGATTTGCGCATGCGCACAATGCGAAGGCAAGGAGTTCGTAACGAAAATTTCATGCAGCGGAACGCGGCGCCGCGCGGCTGAAGCTCAGCGATTGGCGCCGGGTTGCCAGAGCACGTCGGCGTGGCCCTTGTCGTTGGCGTGCCGCGCCAGCACGAAGAGATGGTCCGATAGCCGGTTGAGATATTTGAGCGCTTCCGGATTGATCCGTTCCTTGGCGGCGAGTGCCGTCACGGCGCGCTCGGCGCGGCGCACGATGGTGCGCGCCAGATGCAGCGCCGCGGCCAGCGGCGTACCGCCCGGCAGCACGAACGATTGCAGCGGCTGGAGTTCGGCGTTGAGCATGTCGATCTCGCGCTCGAGCCTTGCTGTTTGCGCTGCGACGACGCGCAGCGCGCCTTTCGCCTTGCGGCCGGCGTGCGGCGTTGCCAGGTCGGCGCCGACGTCGAACAGATCGTTCTGGATGCGGCCGAGCATGCGGTCGATGGCGTCGCTGGCCTGGAGCCGCGCGAGGCCGATCACGGCGTTGGCTTCGTCGACCGCGCCATAAGCGGCGACGCGTGGCCCGTGCTTCGGCACGCGCTTGCCGTCGACCAGCGAGGTCTGTCCCTTGTCGCCGCCGCGGGTGTAGATGCGCGTCAGACGGACCATCAGCGCCTCAGCGCCGATACAGCATCATGAAGATGAAGAACAGCAGCAGCGCCGTGCCCTGGAACCAGATGCGATAGCGCATGATGGCGTTGGCGCGCTTGGGATCGCCGCCGCGCGCCATCCAGAACACGCCGACCAGCAGCGTGCCCAGGGTCGCGAGCATGGCGATGACGACCAGAATCGGCAGGATAATTTGCATCGCCGCACTATATACC
>JBAVMB010000441.1:0-7417 GCA_049689615.1 Allostellaceae bacterium | reverse complement strand
CCGTGGCTCAGCGCGCGGCGCGAGCGCGCAAAAAGAGTCTTGGCCGGCGTGTCGTGTAGATACACGTCGAAACGGTTCGGCAACTCGAACTTGATCTTGCCGAGCGCGTTCTTGGGACCCGGCCGCTGGATGAGCTGCGCACCCTCGAACACGTAATCGTTGTTGGTCAAGTAGTCGGGATCCTTGCGCGCATGCGGAAGAATTTCTTTGACCGTGATCGATTGCGGCACGACCCATGGCGGATTGAGCCGCAACGCGTTCATCGTCGCGTCCAGCACCGGCGTCTGGTGGTTGGGATCGCCGACAACTGCCCGCATCTTCAGCGGCAGCTGTCCCGGCTGATAAAGCACAACCGTCGCGTCGGGCACGTTGACGACGATGCGCGCCGGCGGCTCTTCGTGCGGCATCGCGCGGCGCCGTTCGAGATTGAGCCGGATCGTACGCAGCCGCGCACCAGGCGTGACATTGAGCGCCGTGAGCGTCGCCAGCCCGACTGCGCCGTCGGGCGGCAGGCCGCGCGCAACCTGGAAACGACTGACGGCGGCGGAAAGCGCCGAATCAAAGACCGGGCTGTCGCCGGGCGGGATGAAGTCCTCGGCAGCAAGCCGTTGCCGCAGCTTGACGACGTCCGCACCAGTGGCGCCGGACTTGAGCGGCAGCTTCAGATTTATCGGGACCCACGCCGCATGCTGCGTAAAACCGCGATAGCGCAGATAGGCTTGGCGCAGCCGCGCATAGTCCGCATCCTGTGGCGGCAGCGCGGCGAGCGTCGCCGCAACACCGTGGTCGAGCGCTCGCGCCAGCACTGCAGGCGGATCGACAACCGGTTGCGGCACGCCCCAGTCGCCATAAACCTCGTCCATGGTGACGAGCCCGTGCGCGAGCGCCAGCGCATAGCGCATGAACGCATCGCTGAGCAGAATTTCGGTCGCCGTAGCGTCGGCCTGCGGCACGGCAAAAGCGCCCGGATCGAGACCCTGCGACGGTGCCTCGGCGAGCGCCACGGCAAGCTCGTTCCGGCGCTCGGGGGACCAGACCGGCTGGTAGTTGCGCGCGGCATAGAACCGATTGAGCATGCCGGTCCCGACCGAGCGGCCGGCGAGATCAATCGTACTGCCGCCTTGGAGCAGCGCGGCGATTGCCGCTGGTTCGCCATCGGCACGCGCTGTGCCGGACCAAATCAGCGATCCGGCGAGCACCAGAATGAGACAGGGAACGCGAATGAAACGCATTGGCGATGCAAGCCTTTCGGCGGCCATCTTCGGCGAATGGCAGCTTCCGAACAATTGCGGAAACCCCTTACTAAACCAACGCTGGTGCGGCCGTTAGCGCGGCTTGCTCGCGTTTCGCCTCGTAGGCTTCGAGATTGGTGAGGGCGGTGCGCAGGATCGGCGCATCGATCCGCCGCGCGGCGGCGCGTCGCACCAAATCGCCGATGACGTGATCGCCTTCGGTCGGCCCGCCTTTCAGCATGTCGCGCATCATCGACGCCGAAAAGCCCGAGCCGCGCTGGGTCAAGGCGCCGCGCGCGCCGTTATAGGCGGCGGCCGTCGGCGCAAAGCCCTCGGCCTTGGCGACGGCGGCGCATTCGGCGAGCGCCGCGAGCATGAACGCTTCGCCCGACGGCGCCGCCATGATCTCGCCGACCGTCGCACGCGTCAGCGTCGTGGTCGCCGCCAGCGCCGCCAGCAGCATGAACTTGTCCCACATCGCCTGGCGGATGGTGCGGCTCGCCTCGAAATCGAGTTTGGTGCGTCCGAGGATCGCGGCGAACGCTTCGACGCGCGCGCTTTGCTGTCCATCAAGCTCGCCGAAGACCAGCGACTGCATGCGGCCCATGTGCTGCACGACACCGTTGGCATCGAGCGTCGCGCCGATATAGCAGGCACCACCGAGCACACGCTGCGCGCCGAAACGCGCACTCAACTTTTCGAGATGCGCCATGCCGTTGAGCAGCGGCACGATCGCGCTCTCCGGCCCCACCGCCGGTGCAATCGAGGCCATCGCGCTGTCGAGATCGTAGGCCTTGGACGACAACAGTACGATGTCGAACGGCGCCATTTTTTCTCCGGCCGCTACGGTCTTGACCGCGAGCTTGAAGTCGCCGACGGCACTTTTGACCAGCAGGCCATCACGCGCCAATGCGGCGCGGCGTTTCGCGCGCACCAGGAACGTGACGTCGGCGCCACCCTCGACCATGCGGCCGCCGAAATAACCGCCGACGGCGCCCGCCCCCAGAACCAGAATCCGCATGTTTTGTCCTTGGCTTGCGATGCGCATGCTAGCCTCCGGTCGCCACCTTGCGAAGGGAGCGAGGTATGCAATTTGTTTCGGCCAAGGGCGCGCAATTGCCTGCCCTCGGCCTCGGCACCTGGGCGCTCGCAGGCCGGACCTGCTACGACGCCGTGCGCGCCGCGCTCGCCATCGGCTATCGCCACATCGACACCGCCGAGCTTTACGGCAACGAGGCGGAAGTTGGCGCGGCGATCCGCGATTCCGGCGTGAAGCGCGCCGACATCTTCGTCACCACCAAGGTGCCGATGGGCGAGCTGCGCGCGCCGCAGATCCGCCGCAACGTCGAGCAGAGTCTCAAGCGCCTCGGCAGCGACTATGTCGACCTATTGTTGATTCACTGGCCGAGCCGCCACGAGCCGCTGGCCGAGACGCTCGGCGCTTTTACCGAAGCGCGCTCCAAAGGCCAGACGCGCTTCATCGGCGTCAGCAATTTCACCGTGCCGCTGCTGCGCGAAGCGATCGAGGTCCATCGCGCCGACATCGTCTGCAATCAGGTCGAATATCATCCCTACCTGTCGCAGCGGCCGGTGCTCGCGGCGCTAGGCAAATACGGGATGTTTCTGACGGCTTATTCGCCGTTGGGCCGCGGCCGCGTCGCCGCCGACCGCGACCTTGTGCGCATCGGCCAGGCCTACGGCAGGTCGCCAAGCCAAGTGGCACTGCGCTGGCTGCTCGATCAGCCCAACGTCGCGGCAATTCCGAAATCGTCGAACCGCGAACATCTGGCAGCGAATTTCGCGATCTTCGATTTCACGCTGTCGGCGGCCGACCGCGCCGTCATCGACGCTAAGCGCGGCGGCACGCGGCTGGTCGATCCGGCGGGCTGGGCGCCGGAGTGGGACCCGGCCTGAAAGGCCGCTTTCGCCGCCAATCTGGGTAATTTACATCGCCCGTACGGTGTGCACACTGTCCGGCGGTCCGGCGACTTCGCCCGGGTGCAGGAAGCACGCCATGAGCTGTTGTGATTCCGACCAGACCGCCTGGAACGGCAAGGATTTTCACCGGCGCACCGTGCTCAAGGGCGCGGCGGCGCTCGCCGGCGCGCTCGCCGCGCCACGCGCCCGTGCCGCCGGCAAGCAGTTAAGGCTGGCCTTCTGCAGCCAGCTGCTTTGCATCATCCCGTATGAAGTCGGACGCGCCCACGGCTACTACGCGAAAGAAGGGCTCGATGTCGAACTCGTCTATGCGCGCGGCGGCGGCGCCGCAATGCAGGCGTTGGTCGGCGGCGCTGTCGAATACGGCGCGACCGCGCTCGACGTCGCGCTGACCGCCTATTCGAAAGGCGCACCGATCCGCCGCTTTCTTTCGACCGGCAAGCTGCCGCTGTTCGCGTTGGCGGTCGCGCCGAGAGAGGCGAAGACCATCACATCGGTCAGGGCGCTCGAAGACCATACCGTCGGCATCTCGGGCCTCGGCAATGCCGACCACGCCCTGTGCCTTTTTCTGCTGCATCAGGCCGGCGCCGATGCGTCGCGCGTCCAGTTCGCCGCCATGGGCCCGAACCTGCTCGAAGCGTTGCGCCTTGGCCAGGTCGATGCCGGCATGGTGCAGGAGCCGGCGCTAACGCTGATCGAGAAGGCCGGCGGCCGCGTGCTGGTCAACGCGATGCAGACCGCCGATGCGCACAAATATCTCGGCGGCGACTACGAGTTCATGGGCGTGGCGGTGCGCGCCGCCGAGATTCCGTCGCGCCTGGATGAGATGAAGGCGCTGGCGCGGGCGCTCTCCGGCGCGCTGCAGGCGGTGCAGACGTTGTCGCCCGACGATCTGGTCAAGTCGCTGCCGCCGGAAATGACCACTGGCGCCGATACCGGCGCGATGCGCGACATCCTCGCCAAGTACCGCGCTTCCCTTTATCCGACGACGGTGAAGATCGACCTCGCCGCTGCCGGCCGCGTCGCCCAGTCGCTCGAGATCGCCGGGCTCTTGCCGCGCGACACGAAGACCACGGGGCTCTACGACACCGCGATCGCCGGCTGAGCCACGCCGCATGCTGCGCGTCGATTCGCTCGCGCTCGCTTATGGCGCGACGCCCGTCCTCGAAGGCGCCAGCCTCGAAGTGCCGAGCGGCAAATTCGTCAGCCTGGTCGGACCGTCGGGCTCCGGCAAAAGCAGCCTGCTGCGCGCCGTCATCGGCCTGCAGAAGCCTCTGTCCGGCGCCATCGAGACCGACATTGCCGCCGGCGACATCGGCATGTTGTTCCAGGACGACGCGCTGCTGCCGTGGCGCACCGCCGAGCAGAACGTCGCGCTTGGCCTCAAGCTCAAGGGCGCCGCTGCCGGCTCCGCGATCGCCAGCGCCCGGCAATGGATCACCCGGCTCGGGCTTTATGGCCTGAGCGAACGCTTTCCGCGCGAGCTTTCAGGCGGCCAGCGCAAGCGTGTTGCGCTGGCGCAGGTGCTGGCGCGCGAGCCGCAACTCATCCTGATGGACGAGCCGTTCGCCTCGCTCGACGCCATCGTGCGCGCGCGAGTGACGCAGGATCTGGTGCGCCTCGTCGAGCTGCGCGGCATTTCCGTGCTGCTGGTGACGCACGATCTGGAGGAGGCGCTAGCGCTGTCCGACGTGGTCTATCTGCTGTCGCACGGTCCGCGGGCGCGGATATCCGGCCGTTATGAAGTCAACCTGCCGCGGCCACGCGACGTGATCAAAGCGCGCAGCCATCCCGATTTCGCGCCGCTGCTGCAGCGGCTGTGGAACGACCTGTCGCGCGAGGTCGGCGAGCGCGCGGCATGAATCCGAACACCGCCTGGCTGCGCAAGACCATCGCGCTCGCCATTCTCATCGGCGTGTGGGAGGCGTGCGCCGATCTCGGATACTTCGATCCGCTCTATATGCCGGCGCCGTCCAAGGTCGCGGTGGCGCTGGTTCAGCTGTTCGCGCAAGGCACGATCTGGCCGCATCTCATTGCCACTTTCAGCGCCGCGCTCGGCGGGCTCGCGGTCGGCCTGATCGTCGGCACCGTGCTCGGCGCGGCCGCGGCGCTGACGCCGTTGGTCGGCGAGCTGCTGGCGCCGGTGATGATTTCGCTCAACGCCGTGCCGCGCGTCGTGCTGGCGCCGCTGTTCGTCATCTGGTTCGGCATCGGCATCGGCTCGAAGGTGGCGCTGGCCTTCATCCTGGTCGCGGTGCTGATCTTCTTCACCGTCTTCACCGGCATCCGCGACGTCGATCGCCGGCTGGTCGAACGCGTGATCACGCTCGGCGGCGGCCGCGGCGCGCTGTTGCGCGAGGTTTATGGCCCGTCGGTGATCGCCTGGATTCTTGGCAATCTCAAGGTCGCGGTCGGCTTCGCCTTCACCGGCGCGGTGGTCGGCGAGTTCGTCGCCGCGACCAAGGGCCTCGGCTACCTGCTGTCGTTCGCGCAGAGCAGCTACAACGCCGCGCTGATGCTGGCGCTGGTGGTGCTGATCATGGCCTTCGTGCTGCTGTTGTTCGGCCTGACCGGCTTGCTGGAGCGACGCCTGCTGCGCTGGCGCGGTTAGGCGCTCTTCTCGGCCTCGAGCTTTTCGACCAGCGCCGGCAGGACGCGCAAATCGTAACCCTTGCGCGCCGCGTCGGCGACCAGCGGCAGCGAGCTTTCGCCATCCAACAGCGCACGCGACAGGCCCCACAGTAAAAAGCAGCGGGTGCCGCTCCGGCAATGGGCGAAGGCCGGACCGTCGCGCAGCATCGCCTTCTGGAACTGCACCACGTCGTTGCGCGTGATGCTGCCGGTGACCACCGGGATGAAGTGGTACTTGAGGCCGTGTTTCTGGGCTTCGGCGGCTATCGTCTCGTGGTCGGGCTGGCCGGGCTCTTCGCCGTCAGGCCGGTTGTTGATGATCGACGCGAAACCCTGTTTGGCGATCTCGGCAACGTCCGCGAGGCTTATTTGGCCCGCGACGGTGAGCTGATCGTTGATCTTGGTAGCACCCGGCATTCAACCTCCCTGCGCCGGCCAGACGCCGGCGGTTTCGAGCTCGCGCATCGCCTTGTCGGTGAACTCGGCTTGCGGCGCGTTGCCGCCGATGACG
The DNA here is from genome assembly GCA_049689615.1 of Allostellaceae bacterium. Taxonomy (GTDB): domain Bacteria; phylum Pseudomonadota; class Alphaproteobacteria; order ATCC43930; family CGMCC-115725; genus REEB95. Next base: position 1,105 of record JBAVMB010000441.1, on the reverse strand, counting down.
AACATCAGAAGATACTCTTTTTCGGGGTCGCCGGGGGTCACGCATTCGAAGCGGCGGATGGCGCCGGCCGGGAATGAGATCACATCGTAGGGATCGAGATCGACATGCTCGACGCCACCCGCATCGTTTTCCCAAGCGCAGCGCCAGCGGCCGGTCATCGGAATGAAGGTCTCGTTGGTATCATGGTTGTGCATCATCGGGCCGTGGCCGGGCTTGGCCTTGCAATAGCCGAGATTGAAGCCTTCGGAGATTGGGATCGCGGACAGGCGCGCTGCATTGTCGCCGACCGGCGAGGTCGCCGCTTCGTTGTCGTCGGTTTCAGGCGGCTGGAAGCCGATGACGTTGTAGAGGATGCGCTCGCAGCCCGGCATCTTGCTATCGGGCAGGCCGCCATCGGAGCCTTTGAGATCCTTGAAGCGTGCCACGCGCTTCATCATCGCGGCGCGCGAAACGCCGAATTTGGGCAGCTTTTCCATCGCCGGCCTCCCGGTCGAATTCGGCCGAGGTTAACACGCCGGCAAGCTGGCGCGCGAGCGGCGGCGCCCGCCTTGAACGGCCCGCGCCCTTCGGCTTTAATCCAGCCGGCGCGGGTGTAGCTCAATGGTAGAGCAGAAGCTTCCCAAGCTTACGACGAGGGTTCGATTCCCTTCACCCGCTCCAAGCTTCCGCCGAGTTCGAATTCAGCGCCGCACCGCCGCCAACTGTTTCTGCCGGTCGCGGTCGCGAACCTTCTGCACCGCCACGAGCGCGCGTGGATCGAGGCCGGCGCCGGCGTGCTCTTCAAGATGCGCGACGATCGCCTTGCGCATGCGCGGATCCCAATATTTGAACAAATGATCGACGATGCTGTCGATCGCCTTGTCCGCCGGCTGGCGGGCGAAGAACTTGCTAATCTGGTTGGCCACGTAGACCAGGTTGCTGTCATGCGACATGTTCGGTCGATTCCTGAATGATACGGTCGCCGTTGGTGAAAACCTCGAAGCCGTCGTCACGCACCACCGCCGCCAAGGTGATGCGCGCACGCTCTGCGAAGCGCACGGCCAACGCCGTCGGCGCCGAGACGGCCGCCACGACCGGCGCGCCGAGCATCGCCGCCTTCTGAATC
>JBAVMB010000440.1:0-1720 GCA_049689615.1 Allostellaceae bacterium | reverse complement strand
CAACCATGTCGTCATGACCGGACCGGTTGCCGTGAGTTTCACGGGCACGATCGATCCGTCGCTGCTGCCGACCTGACCATGCCGGCGCAGATCGTCACTTTCGGTTGCCGCTTGAACGCCTTCGAGTCCGAGGTGATGCGCCGCCATGCGGCGGCTGCAGGCCTCGACGATGCCGTCATCGTCAACACCTGCGCGGTCACGGCAGAGGCCGAGCGCCAGGCGCGTCAGGCGATCCGCAAGGCGCGGCGCGAAAATCCGACCGCGCGCATCATCGTTACCGGCTGTGCCGCGCAGATCGATCCGGCGCGCTACGCCGCCATGCCGGAGATCGACCGCGTCCTCGGTAACGCCGAGAAGCTCAAGTCCGAAAGCTGGGCCGGCACGGCGCGGGTCGGGGTTGGCGACATCATGGCGGTGCGCGAGACCGCGTCGCATCTGGTCGATGGCTTCGAGCATCGCGCCCGCGCCTTCCTCGAAGTGCAGCAGGGTTGCGATCATCGGTGCACATTCTGCATCATTCCGCTTGGCCGCGGTCCGAGCCGTTCGGTGCCGGCGGGCGCGATCGTCGAGCAGGCGCGCGCTCTGGTCGCCAAGGGCTATCGCGAGATTGTTCTGACCGGCGTCGATCTCACCGCTTATGGCGCCGACCTGCCGGGCCAACCGTCGCTCGGGTCGCTGGCACGGCGCGTACTGACGCTGGTGCCCGAGCTCGAACGGCTGCGGCTGTCGTCGCTCGATCCGGCCGAAATCGACGAAACGCTCTGGCACGTAATCGCCGAAGAGCCGCGGCTCATGCCCCATCTGCATCTTTCGCTCCAGGCCGGCGACGATCTGATCCTGAAGCGCATGAAGCGCCGGCATACGCGCGCTCAGGCGCTGACCATGGCGCGCCGCGCGCGCGAGCTGCGGCCGGGCATCGCCTTGGGTGCCGACCTGATCGCCGGCTTTCCGACCGAAGACGAAATTATGTTCACGCACACGCTCGATTTCGTCGGTGAAGCCGGCCTGGATTATCTGCACGTCTTTCCGTTCAGCGCCCGCGCCAACACGCCGGCGGCGCACATGCCGCGACTGCCCAAGACGCTGGTGCGCGAGCGCGCGGCGCGGCTCAGGGCGGAAGGCGCGGTGGCGCTCGAACGTTCGTTGCGCGCCCGCGTCGGTACCGAGGCAAAGGTATTGATCGAGCAGCCCGGCTTCGGCCGCAGCGAGCATTACGCGCCCGTGACTGTCGCGTGCGAGGCGGTGCGTGGCGCGGTCGCGCGGGTGCGTTTGACCGGCACGAGCGCCGAACGCCTCACCGGCATCGCAGCATGAGCAACGGATTGCTCGCCCGGCTCAAATCCGGGCTGGCGCGGTCGTCGCGCAACCTCACCGAAGGCATCGCTGGCGTTCTCACCAAGCGCAAACTCGACGACGCGGCGCTCGATGCGCTCGAGGAAACCCTGATCGTCGCCGATCTCGGCACACGGCTTGCGGCGCAGGTTGTTGAGCGGCTGCGCCGAGAACGCTTCGGTAAAGAGGCGACGGACGCCGACATTCGCACCGTGCTTGCCGACGAGATCGCGCGCACGCTGGCGCCGGCCGAAGCGCCGCTGGCGATCGACGATGAAGGCGCGCCGCGGCCGTTCGTCGTGCTGGTGGTCGGCGTCAACGGCGGCGGCAAGACGACAACCATCGGCAAGCTGGCGAAGCGTCTGAAGGGCGAAGGCAAGAGCGTATT
>JBAVMB010000439.1:0-1886 GCA_049689615.1 Allostellaceae bacterium | reverse complement strand
GCGCCGGCGCGGCTGAAGCCGGAGGCGTCGACGCGGCGGTCGATGGCGAGCGCAAAGTGACTTTGGCGCCGTTCTTGAGTTTGTCGGCGCCGTCGACCACAACCGAATCACCTGCCTGCAATCCCTTGAGAATCGCGATAGTTTCGCCCGCCGTCGGCCCTAAAGTCACTGGCCGCACCGATACCGTATCGTCGGCACCGACGACGTAGACGAACGTGCCGGGTGCGCCACGCTGGATCGCTGCGCCTGGTATCACGATGACGTCCTTCAGCGTGTCGACGGTGATATGGATGTTGACGAACTGATTGGGAAACAGGTTCTCGTCGGCGTTGGCGAACGAGGCGCGCAGCTGGAACGTGCCGGTGCTGGTATTGATCGTGTTGTCCACGCTGGCGAGCGTGCCGTCGGCGAGCTTGGTGTTGCCGGTGCTGTCATAGGCGGCGACCTGCAGCTTGACGCCGCCGCGGCTGCCCTTGAGCACGGCTTCGAGATCGTCCTGCGGCAACGAGAACAGCACCGAGATCGGCTGTATCTGGTTCAGGAGAACGAGGCCGTTGGTGTCGGACGGCGTCACGTAGTTGCCCGGATCGACTTGGCGCAAACCGACACGACCGGCGACCGGCGCGACGATGTGACAATAGGATAGATTGACCTTCGCGGTTTCGACCGCTGCCTGATCGAGCTTCACCGTGCCTTCGAGCTGGTGCACAGTCGCCGCCTGATCGTCGTAGGTCTGCTTGGCGATCGAATCTTGCTTGATCAGGACGCCATAGCGCGCAAAGTCGACGCGCGCGCCGGCGAGCTGGGCCTGATCACGTTCGAGTTGACCCTCTGCCTGGTCGAGCGCCGCCTGGAACGGGCGCGGATCGATTTGGGCGAGAGAATCACCAATCTTGACCTCTTGCCCCTCGGTGAAGCCGACGGCGACGAGCTGGCCGCTCACCTGCGTGCGCACCGTAACCGAGGCCAACGGCGTCACGGTTCCGAGTGCGGTATAGACCACCGGCATTTCGCCCGCCGCCGCGACCGACGCCACAACCGGCAACGGAAGTGCCGCGTGCGGCACGTTGCGCGGCCGTAGCGCGATCCACAGACCGACGACGATCAAGGCGGCGAGCGCGACGCCGCCCCAGAACAGCGGTGACCGTCCGCGGAGATGCCGTTCAAACATCGACGCCGCTCCGGGTCGAGTCGCTTACGCTCCGCGCGCTGCTTGTGTGCATCGTGCCCATCATGCCGGGATCCCTAAGATTGAGATGTCGAACCGATGCGCGCGCGGCCCCTTCTCGCATGCAACGTCAGGGTATAAAACCGCAGCAGGTTTGGGAAAGCTTTCGACCATGCACCGATCCCGTCGCAGATTGCGCCCATGGGTGAAGCGGCGAAATCCAGCCGGGAACCGCTCCCCAGATTATAGGCGTGCGCACCGGCGCCAATCCCCTGGAACAGCAGGGAAACAGCCGATTCTTGCGGCACTCAGCCGGCCCGTCTATGCGCTCGGATGAGGCGCTGGCGCGCTGGAACGCGCGCTTCCAGGGCGAGAACTATCTGTTCGGCACGGCGCCTAACCGTTTCCTTGTGGCACAGGCCGGATATTTCCAGACCGGCCAGCACGCGCTTGCCATTGCCGACGGCGAAGGCCGCAACGGCGTGTTCCTTGCCAAGCACGGACTCCGGGTGCTGTCAGTCGATTTCTCGCCGGTTGCACTAGCCAAGGCGCGCCAACTGGCCGCGCGCGAGGGTGTCGAAATCGAAACGGAGTGCGCCGATTTCGCGCAGTGGGTTTGGGAACGCGAGCGCTTCGACGTGATCGCGGGAGTCTTCATCCAGTTCGCCGACGCCACATTGCGCGCACGCCTGTTCCAAGGCATGCGCGAGGCGCTCAA
>JBAVMB010000438.1:0-10745 GCA_049689615.1 Allostellaceae bacterium | reverse complement strand
GTTCACGACCCCGACCCACGCCACCGAGAGCAGAAACTGGCGGCTTATCACTTGGTAGAACCGGCGCCGGAATCGATTGGGGTCTGAGGTCACGGTCTTGCCGGCCTCGCCCATGAAGACCTGGAGGATCGACGTGCCAACCAACGACAACGGCCGCGCGACGATACGCTCGGCCAAGAAGATGAATCCCGCGATCCGGGCCGAATATTGGGTCGTGACCATCAGGTAAAGAAGCTGATCGCCGCCTGCGGCGTCGATGAGTGCCGCCCAACTGGCGATGAGCGGAAACCGGCGATAGCGCCGCGCCAACGCGACCATGCGCCGGAACGAGATGGCACCCAGCAAATCCCGGCGCGCGCGTAGCACGCGATGAAACAGGCTGAGAGTGCCGGTCGATTGCCCAAGGATTGAACCGAAAAGGAGACCGGGCGCGCCGGCACCGGCGACGCCCAATCCGATCTGGCTCAACGGACCGACAATCCCCTGATAGAGGCGCGTCAAGGAGATCGACGGAAAGGCGCCTTGACGCGTCGCCAGGTAGAGGGCGACGTAGTAACCGCCGAGACAGAGGAATCCAAGGACCAGAAGACCGCGATACACCGCGACGTGCCATGCGTTGATCGGCGTCGGCCAAATTCCTTCCAACATCGTTTCGGGAAACGTGAATGCCGCAATCGCCATGAGCACTGTAGTGAAAACGAGTGCGCAGAAGCACACCGCCACAAGATTGATCGCGTCTTCGTCCGAAGCGGCGAGCGGCACGGCGAGTTCGAACCGCAGCGACGCGATGACGACGAAAATCGTCAGCAGTGCGGAGTAAACGCTCAGGATGCCAACCTGCTCGGGCGTATAGATCCGCGTCAAAATTGGCGACAGGACGAGGCTGATCATTTGTCCGGCCGCAGCTCCGGTCAGCATGATCGATACGTTCTTCAGGAACGGCCTGCGGCCCAGCGTCGCGCGCAACCGTTGCCACGGCGCGAAGGCGGAGATCGGGGGCCGCAATCCGAAAGTGCTGCGGCTTGAGTCTGACGCGTCCTGCATGAGCGAACTGCCGGCGCGATTGAAAACCAAATCCGAGAATATCCGGCGCAAAAAAGCTCGGGTCACACCGATGTCACATCGCACCCACGAACAATGTCACACCGCGGCCACGATGTTTGGCGTGAATTGGCAGTGGACGGAAAGGGCAGCAATTCGACGGCGGCTGAAAAATGACGGTGGAAGTCGCGAACCGGTTTTGGGGAACGCTCGACCTCCGGGGCCGGCGTGTTGCGCTGTCCGTGACATTCCTCGCTGGCGCGCTCGCGCTCTATGCCGTGCTGCGAGCGATTCTGCTCACAACGGCAAGCCGCACGCCGATCGGTTGTCTCGGTCTCGATATTGCGACGTTCGCAGCAGCTTGCGCATTCGTCGGCATACGGCACGACGAGCTGCCGTCGCTCCTGCGCCCTTTGTTGCGCGGAATTGCCGCCGTGGTCCTGGTGCAGGTCGCCTTCGACGGAGCCGCGCTGACCTACGCGCCGGCATACATGATTTCGGGTGAGCCGGGTGCGTTCTTCATCGGCGGCTCGGCGATTGGTGTGGCGTCCGGACTTTTGGCGATATGGCGGCCGAGTTTCGCACTGCCGCTGCTCTTTCATTACGTGGCGTTCCGCCACCAACTCAATCGAATTAGCGGCATTCCGGTTTCCGAAACCGATTACCTCAGCATGCTCGATATCGGCGAGTTCGTCGTCCTCGGTTCGCTGGCGACGGTCTTCGCGACACGGCCGCGGAACGCCGCACAATTGCTGCCCGCCTGGGCGAGCGCCGCCGAGGTGCGAGGATCGGCGTGCGCGCTGATCTGGGCTTGGGCCGTTGGCGCGCATCTCGGCAACTATTTCATCTCCGGCTGGACGAAAGTACAAGCCGGCGGCGGCGATCCGCTGTTCTGGCTCCTACACAATCCGACCCAGACTTCCATTCTGATCGGCCTCAATCGCGGCGACAATCCGCTTGCGGCTTGGCCTTGGCTCGTCCAGCTGAGTTGGGACGCGATCGTCAAGGGCGGCGTTGCGCTCAACTTCTTCGTTCTTGCCCTTCAGCTTGCGGCGCCGCTCGCGATTCTGCGGCGACGACTGCTCATGGCCTTCACGCTCCTGTACGACCTGTTCCACGTTGCGGTCTACATGACCCTTGGCGCGATGTTTTCATTCTGGATCGCCGTCAACGTTCTCATTTACCTGTCAGCGAAACGGATGAACGACGAGGCGCTGACGCCTGCAATGCAGGCGGTGACGCTGCTGTCGATTCTCACGGCGCACTATTTTTTCTATACCAGCCATCTCGGGTGGCTTGATGGCGCCAAACTGGAAAGCCCGAGTGTCGTCGCTGAGACCCGCGACGGGCGGCGCATGCCGGTGCCGTCCGTGTTCTTCGGCATGCTGTCTTACTCGATTGCGCAAACCGCGATGTTTGTGCCGGACGACAGTTTCCCCATGCGGCTCGGTGGCAACACTTACAACCCTGCGGATTGGAAAGACGCTCAATCCTGTGGCCCGAAAATGGTTCATCATCAAAGCACCGGCGTAACGCTCGACACGGTTGAGGCCATGGTCCGACAGACCGATGCGGCGATGCGGCGCCATCCGTTCGTCAAAGATGCGAACCTCTACTACATCTATCCGCACCACATGGTTGCCAATCCGCTGATGTTCGAGCCGTTCAATGCGCTCACGATGAACGACATCGTCCGATACCACTATGTTGTCGACTCGGTTTGCCTCAGCTTGCGCGACGGCCATCTCGTTCGGGATGTGCGCAAAACGACGGATATCCCCATCAATGTCAGCCCGTAACGACATGGCGGCGAACGACGATATTTGGGTGGTCTATGACGGCGAGTGCCTGCTCTGTAACGCCTTCGTCCTGCGTTATCGGATTCAACAGGTCGTGCGGCAGATGCATTTGATCGATGCACGCATGTCGGATCCATTGGTGGACGAAGTCCGCCGAGCGGGGCTCGATTTGGATTCTGGCATGGTCGTAAAACTGAAGGGGCGCTTCTACCACGGAGCCGATGCCATCAACGCCCTCGCGATCCTTGGCAGCGACAACACGCTCTTTAACCGCATCAATCGCGCGCTGTTCCGCCGTCCGCAGGTGGCGCGGCTGATTTATCCGCTACTGGTCCAGGGTCGGCTGCTGCTGCTGCGAATCCTCGGCCGATCACCCATTGGCGCGTTGCCGGTGTTGCATGATGCACGAAGTCACGACCACTGAGTTGGACGAAGCCGAAGAGTTCTGGGCGAGTCCGTGCCGCAACCCAGCAGCGCTGGTTCACGCGACGATCGTCATTCCGAACCATGACTCCTGCGCGACATTGGCACGGGCACTGCAGAGCGCGCTCGCTCAGACCATGCGCGAAATCGAAGTGATCGTGGTCGACGATGCCTCAACCGACACCTCGTGGCCGTATATCGCCGAGTTTCTCGCCCAGGATTCGCGTCTGCGCGGCATCCGGAACAAGCGCAATCTCGGCAAGCCGGCGATCATGAACCGGGCGCTGGAGATCGCACGCGGCCGCTGGTTGGCCGTGCTCGATGCAGACGACTGGTACGCGCCGGATCGTCTCGCGGCGCTGATCGCGCTCGCCGAAAACCGGCGGGCCGATTTGGTCGCTGACAATCAGTACCTCTATGATTCAGGTGTGGCCGAAATCGTCGGCCCGGCCTGGCCGATTGCAAATTCGAACTGGGCGATGACGTTTGACGATTTCCTGACAGCGTCCGATGCCTATGAATCGTTCAATCTCGGAATGCTCAAGCCGGTGATCCGAACGGATTTCGCTCGTGCTAAATCGCTGGCCTACGAAGAGGATGCACGTCAAGGCGAAGATTTCTTTTATCTTCTTCAATTCTATCTGTCGGGCGGCACCGCAGTCGTCGCCGATCAGCCATATTATTACTACACGCAGCCCTTTGGAACGCGGTCGCGCCGATGGGCGAATGCCGGGCGCCAGCGCTACGACTACCGGACGGCATACGACATCAATCGGCGTTGCGTCGAAGCCTGGTCAGGTACGTTTACACGCGCGCAGGCCGCCCAGCTCAAGCGCCGAGGAAACCGGCTGATATCGCTCGAGCAATATCATCAGATCAAGGAGTGCCTTGCGCGCCGGAATCTGGTTGGCGCTCTAGGCCGCGTGGCAAGCGCACCGCGGACGTTGGAATGTGCCTGGCGGCGCATTCGTAGCCGACTTGGCGGAACATCGCCGTCGACCGCGATCGAGCGCGTCGCGCGCCGCGCGCGCCGGCGGAACGGATGAGGCTTGCCATGGACGAAAGCCGGGCGATCGAATTGCGCGACGAACCCGATTTCTGGATCAGTCGCGCAGTTTGCCAACGCAGGCCGGTGGGTGTCACGGTCGCCATCCCAACCTTTAATGCAGACGCGACGTTAGACCGCGCGGTGGAAAGCGCTCTCGGTCAGACGATGCGCGATATTGAAGTGATCATCGTTGACGACGCATCGACCGATGCTTCTTGGACGATGATCGGCCGTTGGCTACGCCAGGATCCGCGCGTGTGCGCGATCCGCAACAAATGGAGCGGGGGCAAGTCAGTCGCGATGAATCGCGCGGGTCAGATTGCGCGCGGCCGCTGGTTGGCGGTGCTCGACGCCGATGATTGGTACGGCCCGGGCCGTTTGGCCGCACTGATCGGCCTTGGGGAGGCGCGACAGGCCGATCTTGTCGCGGATAACCAGTATTTCTACGACGCCGGCGTCGCCGAAATCGTCGGCACGGCTTGGCCGCCGCGGGACACGGACTGGGAGCTGACCTTCGACGGATTCCTCGACGCTTCGAATGCCTACGAAACCTTCAATCTCGGCATGCTCAAGCCGATCGTCCGCATGGACTACATCCGGATCAAATCGCTGGCCTACGAAAATGGCATGCGGCACGGCCAGGATTTCTTCTATCTCCTGAATTTCTTCTTATCGGGCGGCAAGGCGGTTATCACGGATACGCCGCACTATTACTACACGCAGCCTTTCGGCACGACCTCACGACGATGGTCGAACGTTTCCCGTAGGCGTTACGATTTTCTGTCGGCCTATGAATTCAACCGGCGCTACATCGACGTGATCGCCGGCCGGCTGCCTCTTTGGCAGATCGAGCGTTTGCAGCGGCGCAACGAGCGCCTCAAGTATCTGGAATATTTCTTTCAGGCGAAGGAATGTGTCGCTACGCGTGACTGGACCGGCGCTTTAGTCAAGCTCGTCAATCATCCGGAAATGCTCGGTTATGCGATGCGGCGGTTCCGGCACCGCATTTATCCACGGCCTCCGTCGGTGCTGATCGAACGCGTGGCATGGCGCGCGCGGCGAAGGTTCGAAGAAGATGCGCAGCATGAGTCTGCGGCATTGCCATGAGAACCGAAAAACAGTTCGCTGACAGCAACAATTTCACGGCGTTCAGGCTGCTGCTCGCCCTTTGGGTACTGCTTGGTCATTACAAGATATTCATCGGCAATTTCGATCCGCCGTGGCCATTCGAATACGCCATGGCGGCAGTGGATTGCTTCTTCGTGGTGAGCGGGTATCTCGTTACCAGCAGCTTCGATCGCGATTCCGATTTTCTGCGCTTCTATGTCCGGCGTTTCTTCCGCATCTATCCGCTCTACATCACGGTCGTCGCGATTCAGACTATTCTGCTCGGCACACTCGACCCGGCTGGAATTGCGGCCAACGCCGGCCCGTTGCTGCGGTATTTCCTGGCAAACGCGGCATTCGCCAACTTTCTGGATCACAATCTTGGCCACGGCGTTCTCGCATCGCTCGTCGATCCGAACCTCAATCCGAGCATGTGGACGCTCAAAATCGAGGTCGGTTTCTATCTCATTCTGCCAATCATCTGGCTGGGCGTACGGCGCTATGGGCTGCCGCTGCTGGTGGCGATCTTCGTGCTCTCGGCAGCTTACTATGAAGCGTTCGATCTGACGGGCCACTACGAATATGCGAAGCAGCTGCCCGGCGAGATGCAGTATTTCGTTCTCGGCATCGCCGCTTATCGGTATCGCGACCGGCTCGTGATCGGTCGTGCGTTGGGCCTTGTCCTTGTGGCGGCCGCAGCGGTCGTGTTCACGCTGATGGTGCGCGCGCATATGGCGATCGTCTTCCCGCTCGTCGTCGGCGCCTTTACGGTGCTGGTTGCGCTCGCGACACCGCCGATCCGTTGGCGCACGGACATTTCCTATGGTGTGTACCTCCTGCACGCACCAGTCATTCAATTGCCGCTGTTGTTCGGCATCTACCGGCCGGATTGGCTGGGTGTGATCGCAACCGTGGTGGTGGTCTTGTTCTTGTCGCTCGCCGTTGAACGGCTCATCGAGGCACCCGGCATCGCTTTCGGCAAATATTTCGCGCAGCGTTTCCGCTGGCGTGCGGTTACGCCGCCGGCTCCGCCCATTGCGGTTGGCAGCCCCGCCAGACTTAACGTCGTCATGCTCAATGACTTTTGCTACGTCCAAGGTGGTGCCAGCAAGGTGGCGATCGACGAGGCGATTGGCCTCGCCAAATCCGGCAGCAACGTCATATTTCTCGGCGCAGTTGGGCCGCCATGCGCCGAACTGCGTGAATCAACGGCAACCGTCGAATGCCTCGATCAGCACGAGTTGCTCGAAGTTTCGCGGCGGCCGTTTGTGGCGCTGCAAGGAATATGGAATTTCAAGGCGGCATGGCGCATGCGTGCCATTTTGGACCGGCTGCCACGTGACCGGACGATCGTGCATCTTCACGGCTATACCAAAGCGCTCACCGTGAGCCCGGTTTGGGCCGCACGGCGGCTCGGAGTCCCGGTGGTCTGCACGCTGCATGATTTCTTCGCCGCCTGTCCGAATGGCGCGTTTTTCGATTATCCGAAGGGGCGGCCGTGCACGAAACGCGCTCTGTCGCTGGGTTGCGTGATGACGCATTGCGATAAACGCCACTACGGCCACAAGCTGTTTCGTGTCGCGCGCGGTCTGGTGCAACGGTGGCTTGCCCAATTTCCTATGACGGTCCGCGATTATATTTCACTGTCGCGGCGCTCGGCGGCGATCCTCGCCACGTACCTGCCGCCGCAAGCCCGCCTGCACGCGCTGCAGGATGCGATCGATACGGTCCGCGGCCGGCCGGTTGCCGCCGCCGAAAACCGGACGATCCTGTATGTCGGCCGTCTCGATCCGGAGAAAGGGGTACTGCTCCTGGCCGAGACGATCCGCCGGCTCGGCGCCGAGGCAATTTTTGTCGGTGATGGGCCGCTGCGGTCCGTGCTTGAGGCGAATCCAGGCGTGTCCGTGACCGGATGGCAACCGCGGGCCGAAATCCGCAGGTATCTTGCAGGCGCGCGATGCCTCGTGTTCCCAAGCCTGTGGTACGAGACCTACGGCCTGACGGTCGACGAAGCTGCCTCCTGCGGCGTTCCGGCAATCGTCAGCGACATTTCAGCGGCCGTCGAGCGGGTCGAAGACGGCGTAACCGGATGGCACTTCCGCAGCGGCAATAGCGCCGATCTCGTGCGTTGCCTCAAATTGATTGAAGACGATGCGCTGGTGCGTACCGCGGGGCTTGCAGCCTATGATGCGTTCTGGCGGCGCGGCGAATCTGCCGAAACGCATGCGCGGCGTCTCATACGGATTTATAGACAAGCGATGCAGGCCTGACCGAACCCGCGTCAGCCGGTCGCGCCAGCGGTTTCGATCGGGAAGAAATCGCGGCGGCCTTCGTGCAACACGGCGGATGGAACGGCCTGCATGATTGCTGCGAGGCCCGCATCTGGACCGAACCAGTAGATGGTTTGGCAGACACGCATCAGCGGAATATCGTCCACATGGTCGGTGAACAAAACCCGCGGGCGGTCGACCCATCCGCGGCCGACAATGAGACTCATAACAGCGTCACGCTTGTATGGACCCGAATTGTCGGGATTTGGTCTCGCCCGCCCGCGCCGCGTTGCCAGCACGTCGGCAAAGCCCAGCCGATGTCCGAGCCCGTCCGCATACTCTCTTGGTGCGGCGGTAGCGAGGATCGCGTCGACTTGGCCCGCGGCGACAGCGGCCAGGACAGGCATCAACTCTGGGCGGACGATTCTTACAAGCTCTTGCACGATGTCATGTTCTGCGGCGCCACCGTCCCCGGCTGTCGCAATCTCCCACAGCGCTTGCAGGCGCCATTTCAGCCATTCGTGACTCATCAGCCGCAACTTTCGCGCCGCGATCATAACGACGGCCGTGGACGATATGCGCCAACGGCGCGGCGCGCGGAGATGTAGAAACCGTGCGCGCACGAGATGCAGCGCCCAACGGGGAAAGCTGTTCTCGGAAAGGACCGTCCCGTCCAAATCTAGGATCAGGACGGGTGTTTTTTCGCGGCGTCGACCGACCATGGAAAACGGCAAAGTTGCCCGGCGTAGAGGGCGAAGTCGGGGTAAACCAGCGGCGTATCCGACGTTACGGTGATGACGGCCGAGCGCACGCGGGCGGTGGGTGCGCGCTTTCGGACGGTCCCGAGCACCTCAAGCAGCGTGACGCCGCTGTCGACTGCATCATCGACTACCAATATGGAAGGGGTGTCGCCGGCGTGCGCGATCCAATCGTCGAAGGCCGCCAGTTCGCGTTCGTCGAACTGACGGGACGCGGCAGCGGGGCGGGGCGGGGCTCGGGTCAGAAGCCGATGCTCGATGAGTCGCAGGCGATCGACAATCGCGCGCGGCAAGCGAGACAGGAGGCCGCGTATGATTGCGGCGGCGTATTTGAATCGCGTGGACGGACGGCGGCAGGTCAGGGTGCGAATTGGAATCGTGCCTCGTGCGGCGTGATTCATCGCCTCGGCGACGAATAGGCCGCCAGTCGGTATGCCGACAATAAGGTCTGGCCGTCCATTGCCAAGCGCCAGCCGCATCAACAGTCCGCAGGCTGTTTCGAAGCTCTCGTTATCGAAGCTGAGAACGGCAGAGCCCGCCGTAGCGCGGGGCGCGCGGTGCAATTGAGGGCTGCGATTCCGCTGGATCGGCGGTTCCGTCGCCAACCGCGCCTCCCTAGGTCGCGAAGGCAACAGCGCGGACGCCGACCCGAAGGCTGCGGCGGGTCTCACGCCAGAGCACGCCGATCGCCGCGCCCAGGAACAGGGCGGCAATCTGGTCCTCGACCAGCGAGAGAACCGTGCCATAGCCGAGCAGGAACGCCAAAACTGCGATCGCCGCCGTCGCTCGTTCCTTCGATCCAATAACCGGGCGCAGCGCCAGGCTGCAGATGAACAACAGATAAAGGACGGCAAACGCGCCGAAATAAGCGTACATCAGGATGAAGAAATTATCGGCTGGATTGAAGCTGTTGATTGCGTAGAGGCGCTGTGGGCCGCCGATCCCACCGAGCCCGACACCGAACACGAGCATCTGGTGGTGCAGGATCCATTGCCATGCATCGGGCCATGTATAAGCGACGCGCAGAAAGATCGATTGCGTGCTGAACACGCCGGTGCCGTGCGCAAAGTACAGCCCGAGTGTGATCAACGGCAACGCCACGCAAGCGACCATGAACACGACGCAACAGAAACGCAGCAATGCAGGCCACCGCGACGACGGTAGGCAAAGGATTGCGGCGACTGGAACGAGCGCCAGGATCGAACCCTTTTGCGTCGTCAGAAACACGGCGGCGCAGGACATGGCGGCAACAAGAACACGCAGCCGCCAGGTGCGCAGCTGACTCATGATCACGATTCCGAGCAGCGGAACAAGGATTGCAGCGGAGATCGAGCTGCGCGCAAATCCCGCAACACGCCGTGCGAACGGATCTTGGATTTCCCAATCCTTCGACACGTCGACGTTGAGATTGCCGATGACGGTTTTGATTCCCGTCCACGGGAAGGTCACGAAAAACTTGTCGAGGCACAGGCCGATGACCGCCACGCACCAGATGATGACCATGAACGTGAGCAGCTTTTTCCCCGGCGATATCAGCAACGAGGCAAGAAAGAACCCGAAGAGGACGTTGGCTACTATTTTCATCGCGTAGGCGACAGCGATCGCGTCGCCGATGGTGCCCATGAGCACAAGGCCATGAAACACGATGAGCGCCCCAAACACGAAATAAGCTGCATGGATGCGCAAGCGCATCGCCTGTGCCGCCAACAACACGGCGAGCGGTCCAAGGATCAACGCGTCGCGCAGAAAGATGTAATTGTCCTTGCCGCCGAGATAGAGCAGATAGCGCAGCGGCGCTTCGAAGGCATAGATACCGATATAAGCGGACGTGCAGAACACGAACAGCCACGCCAAGCCCCGGCTGTCGATGTTGCCGAGATCGGTGGCTGTGACTGAATTGTGCAACGCTCGCTTCCGCGCGCCAGCCCAGGACGCAGCGGTGTTGCGCATGCGGCCGCCGGCGACGGCACCTGATTCACCCATGCGCCATCACAATCACGCTCCGGAGTCCGTCGCAACGGACCAAAGCGTGATCAATATGTGGCCATGCGCTCGTGAAATTGGTCACGGTACGCGCAGGGAGAATGATGTGGCGGATCATGGCGCGGTGCAACGCGACAGATGGCGCCTTCGCCATGTTGGCGGTTGCCGATCAGGTGAAAAAGATCCTTTGCCTAGGCCTGCTGTGGCCAATAGGTGGGCAGTACGCATGACCATGGCAGGAATTGGGGCACAAGTGGCGGCGGTCAGCATGCGACTGGCGGGATTGAGCTAAATCAAGGTGTCGACAGTATTACAC
>JBAVMB010000437.1:0-3490 GCA_049689615.1 Allostellaceae bacterium | reverse complement strand
TTGCCGCGGATGACGCCGTCGCTCGCCTCCATGCGCTGGATGGTCGGAACCGAAAGGTCGCAAAGCTCGGCAAGCTTGCGCTGATCGATGCCGAGTAGCGCGCGCGCCGCCCGGAGCTGAGCGGCGGATATCACGGCTTAGCCATTATAAATGATGTCTGAAGCATCATTTATAATGGATAAACCGTGAGTTGGCCTGCACGCAAGCGCAAAGCGCGCGTCAGCCAGTCGCGGCGTGGTTGCCTGGACGCTGTCCCTTGTTACGGCGAGCGGTTACCCCGCCGCCTGGACCGCCCGCCGCGCCATCACGCCGACGAGATGCGCGCGGTATTCCGGACTGGCGTGGATATCGCCGTTTAGGCCGTCCTGCTTCTGCGCAATCGACTTGATCGCGTCGGCGGAGAAATTCTTCGACAGCGCCGCTTCCATCTCCTTCTGGTGGAAGACGCACGGGCCGACGCCGGTCACGGCAACGCGCACGCCGTCCTTATGCTTAGCCACGAACACGCCGACGATGGCGTAGCGCGACGCCGGATTGGGGAATTTCATATAGGCGGCCTTCTCGGGGATCGGAAAGCTCACCGCCGTCACGATCTCACCCGGTTGGAGCGCGGTCTCGAACATGCCCTTGAAGAACTCGTCGGCGGCGATCTTGCGCTTGTTGGTGATCACCGTCGCATTGAGCGCCACGATCGCTGACGGATAATCCGCCGCCGGATCGTTGTTCGAGATCGAGCCGCCGAGCGTACCGCGATTGCGCACCGCCGGATCGCCGATATGCGACGCGAGATGGGCGAGGGCGGGGATTGCCTTCTGTACCTCGGGCGATTCTGCGACCTCGACGTGCCGCGTCATCGCGCCGATCACCATCGCGTTGCCTTCGCGCTTGATGCCCTTGAGCTCGGCGAGGCCGTTGAGGTCGACGAGGTCGGTCGGCTTGGCGAGGCGCAGCTTCAAGGTCGGGATCAGTGTCATGCCGCCAGCCACCAGCTTCGCCTCGGATTTCTGCGTGATCAGCGCCGACGCGTCCGCGACGTTTTTCGCTTTGTGATATTCGAAGTTATACATCGCTTGCCTCTCCCTGAATCCTACGCGGCCGCCTTGTGACCGCTGATGGCGCGCCACACCCGTTCGGACGACGCCGGCATTTGCAAATCACTGACACCGACGGTGCTCAGCGCATTCAGCACCGCGTTCATCACCGCGCCCGGCGCGCCGATGGCGCCGGCTTCACCACACCCTTTTGCTCCCAAAGGGTTATGCGTGCACAGCGTTGCGTGCGTTTCGACGGCGAACGACGGCAGGTCGCCGGCCCGCGGCATGCGGTAATCCATGAATGAGCCGGTCAGCAGTTGTCCGTCGCCGTCGTAGACGGCGCATTCCATGAGCGCCTGACCGATGCCCTGCGCCAAGCCACCGTGCACCTGGCCTTCGACGATCATCGGATTGACGATTCGGCCGAAATCGTCGGCGGCCGTCATGCTGACCAGTTCGATCGTGCCGGTGTCGGGATCGATCTCGACTTCGGCGATATGCGCGCCCGACGGGAAGGTGAAGTTCTTCGGATCGTAATAGGCGGTCTCGTCGAGACCAGGCTCGAGCGTTTCGAG
Source organism: Allostellaceae bacterium (assembly GCA_049689615.1). Taxonomy (GTDB): domain Bacteria; phylum Pseudomonadota; class Alphaproteobacteria; order ATCC43930; family CGMCC-115725; genus REEB95. The sequence goes on along the minus strand of JBAVMB010000437.1, from coordinate 1,881 downwards.
GGGATAGTTGTGCGGAATATAGGCGGCGAGCGCGATCTCGCCGAAGCTCTTGGATTTATCCGTTCCCGCGATCGTGAACTTGCCATCCTTGAATTCGATGTCGGCTTCGGCCGCCTCGAGCAGATGGGCGGCAATCTTCCTGCCCTTGGCTTCGATCTTGTCGAGCGCCTTCACGAGGGCCGAACCGCCCACCGGCAGCGAGCGCGAACCATAGGTGCCCATGCCGAACGGCGTCTTGGCCGTGTCGCCGTGCACCACATCGACCTGATCGACGGGCATTCCCAAGCGCTCGGCGACAACTTGCGCGAAGGTCGTCTCATGACCTTGGCCGTGACTATGCGTGCCGGTGAAGACCGTGATCGATCCGGTCGGATTGACGCGGACTTCGGCAACCTCGTAAAGGCCGGCGCGCGCGCCGAGCGATCCCGCCACCGCCGAGGGCGCGACGCCGCACGCCTCGATATAGGTGGCAAGGCCGATGCCGCGCAGCTTGCCGCGCTTCTTGGCGTCGTCGCGTCTCTTATTGAATCCGGAATAGTCCGCCGCCTTCAACGCCAGATCGAGCGTGCTGAAATAATCGCCGCTGTCGTAAGCGAGCGCGACCGGCGTCTGGTACGGATAGGCGTCCTTGGGAATGAAATTCTTGCGCCGTAGCTCGGCCGGATCGGTCTTGAGCTCGGCCGCCGCCTTGCTGACCAGGCGCTCGACGACATAGCTCGCTTCGGGCCGCCCCGCGCCGCGATAGGCGTCCACCGGCACGGTGTTGGTAAACACGCCTTTGACTTCGGCATAGATCGCCGGGGTCGTGTACGTCCCGGCAAGGAGTGTCGCGTAGAGATAAGTCGGCACCGCCGGCGCGAAGGTCGAGAGATAGGCGCCGAGGCCGGCCAGCGTCGAGACACGCAAGCCGATGAACTTGCCGTCCGTGTCGAGCGCGAGCTCGGCATGGGTGACGTGGTCGCGGCCGTGCGCGTCGGACATGAAGCTCTCGCTGCGCTCGGCCGTCCACTTCACCGGCCGGCCGAGCTGGGTCGCCGCCCAGGTCACTGCCGCTTCCTCGGCATAGTGGAAAATCTTCGAGCCGAAGCCGCCGCCAACGTCCGGCGCGACGACGCGCAGCTTGTGCTCGGGCACGTGCAGCACGAACGCGCCCATCAGCAGCCGGATGGCGTGCGGATTCTGGCTGGTGGTGAACAGCGTATGCTCGCCGGTGGCGCGATCGTAATCGCCGATATAGGCGCGCGGCTCCATCGCGTTCGGCACCAGCCGGTTGTTGACGATGTCGAGCTTGGTGACGTGCGCCGCCTTGGCGAACGCGGCGTCGGTCGCCGCCTTGTCGCCGATATGCCAGTCGTAGCAGATATTGTTCTTGGCGTCGGCATAGAGCTGCGGCGCGCCCGGCTTCACCGCGGCGTCAACCGCGGTCACTGCCGGCAGTTCGCTGTAGGTGACCTCGACCAGCTCGGCGGCTTCCTCGGCCGCCGTCTTGCTGTCGGCGATGACCACCGCGACCGGATCGCCGACATGGCGCACCTTGCCCGACGCCAACACGGGATGCGGCGGTTCGGTCATCGGCGAGCCGTCCTTGTTCTTGACGCCCCAGCCGCAGGGCAGGGTGCCGAGGCCGGCCTTGACCAGGTCGGCGCCGGTATAGATCGCGACCACGCCCGGCGCGCCGGCGGCGCGCTTGGTGGCGATGGATTTGATCTCGGCGTGCGCGTACGGGCTGCGCACGAACACGGCATAGACTTGGCCGGGCCGGTTGATGTCGTCGGTGTAGTTGCCGTGTCCGCTGAGGAACCGCTGATCCTCCTTGCGGCGGACCGAAGCTCCAATTCCCTCGAAAGGCATCGCCGTCTCTCCCTGTGACCCGTCTTATTC
>JBAVMB010000436.1:0-1709 GCA_049689615.1 Allostellaceae bacterium | reverse complement strand
CGCCTGGTCATCGCCTACAACCAGGTCTTCAAATTGCCCTACACCATCATTCGGCCCTCGGCGCTTTACGGGCAGCGTTGCGTCAGCAGACGCGTCGGCCAAGCCTTCATCGAGAACGCGCTGCGCGGCCTGCCACTCACCGTCAATGGCGATGGCAGCGACGCGCTCGATTTCACCTATATCGGCGATCTGGTGGAGGGCATTGTTTTGTCCATCGCACGCGAGGAATCGCGCAATCAGACCTTCAACCTCACCTACGGCGGCGCGCGCTCGCTCAACCAGATGATCGAAATCATGCGGCGGGAGTTTCCCGGCGCCGAGGTGCGCTATAACCCGCGAGATGCCCTGATGCCGGAGCGCGGCACGCTGTCGGTCGACAAGGCGAAGCGGTTGCTTGGCTACCAGCCGGCCTATCCGCTGGAGCGCGGGTTCGTCGAGTACATTACCTGGTACAAGGGCATGGCGCGTCAGCATCCCGCCTATTTCCAGATGCCGGCTCGCGCCGCGCAATGAATCCGCCGCGCTTTGTCGCGGACGCCTGGCTAACGGAGAAGCTGGGCAAGTCGGCCTTCCATTTGGTCGGCGATATTGGCGGGCTCGGCCGGTCCCAGGCGGAGTTGCGCAGGCAACTCCGCGGCCGTCTCTTCGCCGACGCGAAGATCGCGGTCGAGGAAGGTGCCGCGGCGGGCGCGATGCTGGCGATGGGTTTCGCACTCATCGACACCAATCTGCGCTTCACCATGCCGCGCACCGCTGCGCCGGCTTGGAACGCGAAAGCGGATGTCGGCTTTGCGACGCCGGATATGGCGCAGGCGGTCGGCGGCATTGCTGAGGATGCGTTTGTCTACGACCGCTTCCACCGTGATCCTGCCGTCGGCGCGGAAGTTGCCCGCCGCCTCAAGGGCGATTGGGCGCGTAATTTCTTCGCCGGCAAACGCGGCGACTGGATGGTGGTGGCGCGAGAGCGCGACACGCCGGTTGGCTTTCTCCAGTTGCTGCGTGGTCCGCAGGATACCCTGGTTATCGACCTGATCGCGGTCACCGGCTCGCATCGCCGCGGCGGCCGTGCTGGCGCGATGATCGCTTTCGCCGCAGCGCATTGCCCCGCTGCCGGCCCGCTCGTCGTCGGCACGCAGCTCGCCAATCTCGCCTCAGTCCGGCTCTACGAGGGTCTCGGCTTCCGGCTCGACGCGGCGCACTACGTCTTCCATCACCACGGCAGTTCCCGATGAAGATCGGCCCTATCGACCTGTCGCACGAAGTCCTGGTCGTCGCCGAGATCGGCAACAACCACGAAGGCAGCTATGCCCGCGCCGAGGAAATGATTGGTGCTGCTGCGGAGGCCGGCGCGCAGGCGGTCAAGTTTCAGACGATTACGCCCGAAAAGCTTGTGACGTCCGACCAAGCGGCGCGGCTCGAAACTTTGCGCCGCTTCCAACTCGATCGCGACCGGACCCGGCAACTGGCCGAGGTCGCCCGCAATCGGGGCGTACTATTCCTCTCGACGCCGTTCGATCTTGACGCGGTCGCGTGGCTTGATGCGCCCGTGCCGGCGTTCAAGATCGCGTCCGGCGACAACGATTTCACGCCGTTGTTGCGCGCGGTCGCCGCCACTGGCAAGCCGATCATACTTTCGACCGGCATGGCAGACTTGGCGGCGGTGACGACGATGCGCGACCTGATCCGCGCAGAATGGGCAAGGTGCGGGC
>JBAVMB010000435.1:0-2282 GCA_049689615.1 Allostellaceae bacterium | reverse complement strand
GACCCATGCTGTCACGCTCGGTGCGGGTCGCGCCTTTGGCCATGGCCTGCCTCCTTGCCTGACTCTACGGGATAGTCAGGCGGGCAGGGGCGGTCAAGCCGCCCCCGACGGCGTCAGGGGTGCGGCGGAACCGGCTGCGGCCATTTGACGAGATCGGTGAACTGCGCGCGTTGCTGCGGCGACAAGGTCGCGAGGAAGGATTCCATTGCTGCGGTTGCGTCCTTCTGGAAGGCGACGTGGTTGGCGTCGGCCCGTGTGATCAGGTCGGCAATGGCCGTGTCGTCCGGCTGCGGCTTGGCGAGCAGATCCCATATCTGGTCGAACAGCGGCCGGTTTTTCTGGAACGTCTCGCGCCGATGCTGGCGCAGGGTGGCGATCATGCCATTGAAGGCGACGAGTTGCGCGCCGCTCAGGCCCATTTCGTGGCTCGCGCGCTCGAAGCGCTGGATCGGCCCCATCGGTGGATGGCCGAATTGGAAATGGAAAACGAGATGGCCGACCAGGCCGGCGATGAAGAACACGTTGATCGCCAACGACACAACGAGCGCGATGACAAAGCCGCGCCGCCGTTGCGGGGCGCGGCCGGTTGTCTCGATCGTGCTCATATCGCGGCGTCCTCGGTCGAGAAGAAGCTCGTCGGTTGATCAGCAGTGTCGCCGCTGACTGAATCGGAGGATGGGAACAGGTTGCCGTAGACGCCGGAGCCTAGGGTGAATCCGACCAGCCCGGTCAGGACCAGGCAGGCCGCCACGGCAATCCGTGCCATGTGAACACGCCAGGTATAGGCCACCGCTGAACGGCGGAAGGGCACGACGCGTCCGTCGGTCGAATCGTCGGACACCAAAGCCGCCGCCCGGTCGACAATCCGTTGCGGCGCGATCGCGTCGCCGGAATTGCGTGCGGCAATGAGGTCGTCGAGCGCCTCGGGATGCGCCGCCAGCCAAGTCTCGACCGCTTCGGCCGCGGCCTCGCTCAGCCGGCCGTCGGCATAGGCCGCCAAGTCATGCGTCGCGGCCGCGTCGCCCGCCGTCTGGTCCCGCACGGTGCGGTCAAGCGCGCGAAAACGCCGCCAGAGGGCGGCCTGTTCGGCCGATTTCATGTCCTCCGGTCCGCTCATGGTTATCTCCTGCTCAATTTAGGCATGATTGCACCAATTCATCCCCCTCCGGAGCCCGATTTTGCCGGGTTTCCCGGGGCAAAATGCTCGCGCAGCTTCAGCATCGCTTTGTGGTGGGTGCTGCGAATGGTTTGCGGATCGACCTTGAGGGCGGTGGCGATATCGGCCACCTCCATGTCGCGGTCATACAGCATGGTCAGAATCAGCTGCTGCCGCGGCGACAGCAGACCCTCCGGCAGCTTGATCCGCTCGACGGGCTCGGCCGTCACGGCGAGGGCCGATTCCGGCACCGCCTCATAGGGTGTCGTCTGCGGGTGGCGCCGGCGCATGATGTCGCGCGCGGTCGATCGCGCCACGATGGTCAGCCAAGTCGACAAGCCGGCGCGCGCCGGATCATAGGTCTTGAGCAGGCGGTAACCGTCCTTGCACAACCGGGCGAAAACTTCCTGCACCAGATCTTCGACCTCGCCGGTATCGCGCGCCTGGTTGCGCACCGCCGACACGATCAGTCCGGCATAGCGCCGGACGAAGGCGTCCCATTGCGCCTTGCTGCCGCGCACGAGCGCAGCGAGATCGATGGTTTCGGTCACGCGTCGGTCCTAGGTCCGCATCCGGCTTACGTCAGCTTGGCGAAGAAGTCGTTGCCCTTGTCGTCGATGACGATGAACGCCGGAAAATCCTCGACCTCGATGCGCCACACCGCCTCCATGCCGAGCTCGGGATATTCGAGCACCTCGACCTTCTTGATGCAGTCCTGCGCCAGCCGCGCCGCCGGTCCGCCGATCGATCCGAGATAGAATCCGCCGTGTTTCTTGCAGGCCTCGCGCACTTCGCCGCCGCGATTGCCTTTGGCCAGCGTCACGAAGCTGCCGCCCGCCGCCATGAACGCGTCGACATATGAGTCCATGCGACCGGCAGTCGTCGGCCCGAACGAGCCCGAGGCATAGCCCCGCGGCGTCTTCGCCGGCCCGGCGTAATAGATTGGATGATCCTTGGCGTATTGCGGCAGACCTTCGCCGCGGTCGAGCCGCTCCTGCAGCTTGGCATGCGCGATGTCGCGCGCGACGATCAGCGGACCTGACAACGACAGCCGTGTCTTGATCGGATAATGCGATAGTGTCTCGCGGATCTGCGCCATCGGCTGCTTGAGATCGACGCGCACGAC
>JBAVMB010000434.1:0-3665 GCA_049689615.1 Allostellaceae bacterium | reverse complement strand
GTTGCAGGGTGTGGCCGAAGGCGTAGTCCGGCGTGATGAAGTAGAACTTCTTGCCGTACTTCTTGAACAGCGTCTCCGAGACCGCGTTCGCTTCCATGCGCGTGGTGCTGCAAACGCGGAAGACGTTGTAGTGGCAGTCTGTGCCGGTGACCGCATCGGTGTGGCCGCCGGTGACGACCAGCAACTTGCCCGCTTGGCCCGCGACTTCGCCGATCGCGAGTGCCATCGCCGAGTTCACGTTGCCGAGCAGGAAGTCGACCTTGTCGCGGTCGATCAGCTTGTGCGCCTTCTGCACCGCGATGCCGGTATCGGTGCTGGTTGAATCCTCGGAGATCATCTCGACCTTGCGGCCGAGGATTCCGCCCTTCTTGTTGATCTCGTCGACAGCGAACTCCGCGCCAAGCTTCTCGTGCGTTCCGGTTTCGGCATAGGTGCCGGTGAAGCAATCGTCGAGGCCGATCTTGATGTTATCGGCGGCACGCGCCGAAATGACAAAGGGTGCGGCGATCTGCGCCAGACCCGCGGCAGCCGTCGCCTTGATGATCGTGCGGCGACCGATGGTGAACGCCTTCGACTCAGTCATCATTTCCCTCCCTGGTGTCCGTTATTGTTGGCGGTTGCTTTGTGAACTGCCACGCCGTTGCGAAATCAGCCGCCGAACGCAGCTAATCACGGCCATTCAATGGCGACGAAGGAAAAGGCGAGCTTCGCTCGCCGTTATAAATTTTGGCCTCCCCCGCTCGCAAAAACGCGTTGTTCTTTATCGTGTGCTCATCATCCGCAAAGCGGCGTTGACCTTCAAGGACTTTCAAGGGATTTCAGCCCGCCGCGGGCAAGCTTTCGCAAGGCGGACAGATGAATAAGCTGTAACGCGGTGGGCCGTCGCATCGCGCAGCCTCTGGTATGCCACGCGATGAGCGAGCGTTGCCGCGCGCCGAGCGAAACTTAGTGACCAATCAGGACAAACCGCCGATTGAGCGGCTGCAACGGCCGCGCGTTCATCGGATAGAGCGCATGGAAAGCGGCGATGTCGCCGGCAGCGACCTCGATCGGACGCGCGTAAACGTTCCAATCGACGACTTCGCTGCACGGCGGTGTCGTCAGCGAACCGGCGTAGCGATAGACGTCGCTCTTCGCCGGCACCAATTGATGTGGGTCGATCGGCCGGTGCAATGCGCCATCGCCGGGCGAACGTGGCGCCGCGGCCATGATCGCGCCGAAAGTGGCGTTGGCGGCGCCAGATTTCATGAAGGCGCCGATGACGGCGTAGCGGCCGCCGGTTCCGGCATGAACGAAATGCACTTCCATCGCGGTGCGTGCGCCGTTAATCGCGTGCTCACTCGGCGCGTGGAAGTGGAACTGCTGCAGCGTGTAAGTCTCGCCGGCGACGCGCGCGAAGCTGCCCGGCTTGGCATTGGCCTGGATGGAGTGGCCGTTGTTGACGATGGCGTAGGCCTGCGGCTTCCAGTCGATCTCGAGATGACCGTAATCGGCCTTGATCGCGCCCTTGAGATCGACCGGCGATTGTTGGGTGCCGGCAGAACAGGCCTTGAATCCGGGATCAAGCTCACTCCATTGCGTCGGCCCGCCGGCGCCCTCGTAATTCCAATGCACCTCGTCGGCGGCCCGCGCCAGCGAAGCGCACACCGGACACGACAGCAGGCCGAGCAGCAAGGCGCGACGATCCAGCATCACCAACTCCTTATTATCCTGATTGCGAACGCCGCCGCTCAACCGTAGGCCGACGCGATCGTCCAAAACTCTTCGGTATTCAAGCTGCCGCCGCCGACCAGGAATCCATCGACATTGGCAACCGCCGTCAACTCGCGCGCGTTGGCCGCCTTCACTGAGCCGCCGTAGAGAATGCGCACGGCAACGGCTTCGGTCGTGAGATCGCGCAGCGCCTCGCGGATACGCGTATGCACCGAAGCGACGTCCTGCGCCGTCGGCGTGCGGCCGCTGCCGATCGCCCAGATCGGCTCGTAGGCGACGACCAGCTTGGCCGGACCCAGTTTCGGCGGCAGCGAACCTTGTAGCTGGCGCACGACGATCGCTTCGGTGCGCCCGCTGGCGCGCTCGGCCGCGGTCTCGCCGACGCAAACGATGGCGCACAAGCCCGCGGCGACGGCCGCTGCTGCCTTGGCGCGAACGACGGCATCGCTCTCCTTATATTCGTGACGGCGCTCGGAATGGCCGACGATGACATAGGTGCAGCCGACATCCTTCAGCATCGGCGCGCTGATATCGCCGGTGTGCGCACCCGCAGGCTCGGCGTGACAATCCTGACCGCCGAGGGCGAACCCCGAGCCAACAATGGCTTGCCCGACCGGCACCAGCAGCGTCGCCGGCGGACACAGCGCGATCTCGCAGGCGAGCGGCGCTGCCTTGGCGCGCGCGGCGAGATCGCGGGCGCGCGCCACGCCATCGGCCGTCAACCCGTTCATCTTCCAGTTGCCAGCCACCAGCTTACGCATCAGGCCGCTCTACCATAGGCGTCGAACGCCCGCCAGAGCGCGCCGCATTGGACGTTGCGGCGCCATCGGCCGCCCCCTATCATCCCGCGCGCACAACCCGACACGACGCAAGCCTTCGCGCCATTCCGAGCTCCGCCATGCTGCAAGCCATCCGCTCCAGAGCCACCTCGCTGTTCGTCAAGATCCTGTTCGGCGTCCTGATCGTCACCTTCGGCATTTGGGGCATCGGCGACATCTTCCGCAACCGCAGCGTCGATACTTCGGTTGCCACCGTCGCTGGCGATCGCATCGAAGCGACACAACTGCAGCAGGCCGTGCACGCCGACATCGACCGGCTGCGCCGCGCGTCCGGTGGCGCCAGCGTCAGCATGGACCAGGCGAAGCAGCTTGGCATCGTCGATGCCGCGCTCAACCGGCTGATCGAATCCGCAGTGCTGGCGCACGAGACCAACCGGCTCGACCTCCGTGTCGGCACCGAAGCCGTGCGCAAGGCAATCGTCGACAATCCGGCCTTTCACGGCTCCAACGGTCAATTCGACCGCAATCTCTACAATCAGATCCTGGCAGCGAACCGACTGAACGACGTGCAATACGAGCAGCTGTTGCGTTCGGATCTCGAACGCGACGAGCTGACGATTTCGCTGACCGAAGGCGTCCGGCCGCCGCAGGCATTGGCCGACGCGGTCTATCGCGCCAACGCCGAACGCCGCATCGCCGACGTCGTGATGCTGCCTGCGTCAGCGGCGCCGGCGCCGCCCAAGCCGTCCGACCAGGGTCTCCTCGCCTTCTATAAGGCGCATCCGGACGCGTTCCGCACGCCCGAACGGCGCAACTTCACGCTGGCGACGCTCACTATCAACGATCTCGCCGCCGGCATCACTGTGCCCGACAGCAAGCTCAAGGACGCCTACCAGGCGCGGCTCGACGAGTTCCATACGCCGGAGACACGGCAGCTTCAGCAGATGCTGCTGCCCGACAAGGCCAAGGCAGACGCTGCCGAGGCGCAACTTGCCGCCGGCAAGCCGTTCGCCGCCGTTGCCAAGGGGGTGGCCGGCGCCGACGCCAGCACGCTCGATCTTGGCTGGATGCGCCGCCAGGATCTGCCACAGCCGCTGGCCGACGCCGCGTTCTCGGCAAAACAAGGCGCCGTCACTCCACCGGTGCAGACCTCGTTCGGCTGGCACATCGTGC
>JBAVMB010000433.1:0-3363 GCA_049689615.1 Allostellaceae bacterium | reverse complement strand
TCAACACTGAAGGCCGCGTGCAGCATGGCCGCCGCGCCATCTTCCCGCCGGGCGAAGCGCGCGACGACTGGACGATTCTGCGCGCGCTGTCCGAAGTGCTCGGCCGCAAGCTGCCCTACGATAATCTGCGCGCCGTACGCCGCCGCTTGGCCGAGGTCAACGCCGTCTTCGGCCGGCTCGACGAGGCGCCACGCTCGGTGTGGGGCAGGTTCGGCCATGACGGCCGCATCGAGCGCGAGCCGTTCGCCTATCCGATCGTTGATTACTATCGCACCGATGCGATCAGCCGCGCCTCGCCGACCATGGCGGAGTGCGCGACGCAGCTCGGCGGCGCCGCAAGGACGGGGACGCATGGTTGAGCTCTGGCACAGCTACGGCCTGCCGACCGCGATCACTGTCGCCGAGATCTTGGCGATCATCGTGCCGTTGTTGCTAGCCGTCGCCTATCTGACCTACGCCGAGCGCAAGGTGCTGGCGGCGGCGCAGCTCAGGAAAGGCCCCAACGTTGTCGGCCCGTTCGGCCTGTTCCAGCCGCTGGCCGACGGCCTCAAGCTGCTGATGAAGGAGACGGTGATTCCGGCCGGCGCCAACCGCGTCGTCTTCGTTGCCGCACCGATCATCACCTTTGTGCTCAGCCTGGTCGCCTGGGCGGTGATCCCATTCGACGCCGGCGTCGTGCTGGCCAATATCAACGTCGGCATCCTTTATCTGTTCGCGATCTCGTCGCTCGGCGTCTACGGCATCATCATGGCCGGCTGGTCGTCGAATTCGCGCTATGCCTTCCTTGGCGGTTTGCGTTCGGCGGCGCAGATGGTGTCGTACGAAGTCTCGATCGGCTTCGTCATCGTCTCAGTGCTGCTGTGCGTCGGCTCGCTCAATCTGAGCGACATCGTCGAAGCGCAGAAGACGGTATGGTTTTGCCTACCGCTGTTCCCGATGTTCATCGTCTTCTTCATCTCGGGTTTGGCGGAGACCAACCGCTCGCCGTTCGACCTGCCGGAAGGCGAGTCGGAGCTGGTCGCCGGCTTCTTCGTCGAATATTCGTCGATGACCTTCGCGCTCTTCTATCTCGGCGAATACGCCAACATGATCCTGATGAGCGCGATGACCAGCATCCTGTTCCTCGGCGGCTGGCTGGCGCCCTTCGGCGTCGCGCCCTTCACCTGGATTCCGGGGCCGATCTGGTTCTTCGCCAAGATTGCTTTCGTGCTGTTCTGCTTCCTGTGGGTGCGCGCCACCATGCCGCGCTACCGCTACGATCAGCTGATGCGGCTTGGCTGGAAGGTGTTCCTGCCTCTGTCGCTCGCCTGGCTCGCCGCCACCGCAGCGTTCCTGGTGTTCACCGGCAGGATTCCGGCTTAGGAGATGGCCATGGGACGCATCGATCGCCATGCCTACAGCCTGCTGCTCACCGAGCTCGTCTCGGCTCTGTGGCTGACGCTCACCTATATGTTCAAGCGGCCGGTGACGGTGAACTACCCCTACGAGAAGGGGCCTCTCAGCCCGCGCTTCCGTGGCGAACACGTGCTACGGCGCTATCCCAACGGCGAAGAGCGCTGCATTGCCTGCAAGCTGTGCGAGGCCGTGTGTCCGGCGCTTGCGATCACCATCGAAGCCGAACCGCGCGAAGACGGCAGCCGGCGCACGACGCGCTACGACATCGACATGACCAAGTGCATCTATTGTGGCTTGTGCCAGGAGGCCTGCCCGGTCGACGCCATCGTCGAAGGGCCGAACTTCGAGTTCGCCGCCGAGACGCGCGAAGAGCTGTTCTACGACAAGGCCAAATTGCTGGCCAACGGCGACCGCTGGGAAGCGGAGATCGCCGAAAACCTCGCGCTCGACGCGCCGTATCGCTGAGCCGCCGCGCATGATCATCCAGGCGCTCGCCTTCTATGCCTTTGCTGCTGTCGCCGTCGCCTCGGGCGTGATGGTGATCTCGGCGCGCAACCCGGTGCACTCGGTGTTGTTCCTGATCCTGGCGTTCTTCAATGCCGCCGGCCTGTTCGTGCTGTTGGGCGCCGAGTTCCTGGCGATGATCCTGGTCATCGTCTATGTCGGCGCGGTCGCGGTGCTGTTTCTGTTCGTGGTGATGATGCTCGACATTAACTTCGTCGAGCTGCGCCAAGGTTTCCTGCAATACCTGCCGGTTGGTGCGCTGATCGGGCTCATCCTGCTGGCCGAACTGATCCTGATGTTCGGCGCTTGGGTGGCGGCGCCGGGCGCGCTGCAAGCCGCAGTTGCGCCGACGCCGAGCACGCTCAGCAACACCGCCGCGCTCGGCGCGCTGCTCTACACGCATTACGTCTACGCCTTCCAGACCGCCGGCGCCGTCCTGCTGGTGGCGATGATCGGCGCTATCGTGCTGACCCACCGGTCGCGGCCTGACACCCGCCGCCAGCGCATCGCAGGCCAAGTTTCGCGCCGCCGCGAGGAAACGCTCGAGATCGTCAAAGTGCGGACGGGGGAGGGCGTCTGATGCTGCAGATCGGCCTCGCGCATTACCTCACCGTCGCCGCCATCCTGTTCACGCTCGGCGTCTTCGGCATCTTTTTGAACCGCAAGAACGTCATCATCATCCTGATGTCGGTCGAGCTGATGTTGTTGGCGGTGAACATCAACTTCGTCGCCTTCTCGTCGTTTTCGCACGACCTTGTTGGCCAAATCTTCGCCATGTTCGTGCTGACCGTGGCGGCGGCCGAAGCGGCGATCGGCCTCGCCATTCTCGTCGTCTATTTCCGCAACCGCGGCACCATCGCGGTCGAAGACATCAATCGGATGAAGGGCTGAGATGCACGTCGCCGCCGTATTCCTGCCGCTGATCGCGGCCTTCATCGCCGGCTTCTTCGGCCGCTGGATCGGCGATCGCGGCGCGCAGCTCGTCACCTGCCTGGCGCTCGTCGTCTCCGCAGTGCTCGGCGCGATCGTGTTCTGGAACGTCGCCTTCGGCGGCCATGCGCGCACGATCGAGCTGCTGACCTGGATCAACGCCGGCGATCTCGAGGTCCATTGGGCGCTGCGCTACGACACGCTGTCGGCGGTAATGGTGGCGATGGTCACCTTGGTGTCGGCCATGGTGCACATTTATTCCGTCGGCTACATGGCACACGACAAGTCGGTGCCGCGCTTCATGTCGTACCTGTCGCTGTTCACCTTCTTCATGCTGATGCTGGTGACCAGCGACAATTTCGTTCAGCTGTTCTTCGGCTGGGAAGGCGTCGGTCTCGCGTCATATCTGCTGATCGGCTTCTGGTACGACCGTCCGACCGCCAACGCAGCCGCGATCAAGGCGTTTGTCGTCAATCGCGTCGGCGATTTCGGCTTTGCACTCGGCATCTTCGCGGTCTACCTGATCTTCGGCTC
>JBAVMB010000432.1:0-1773 GCA_049689615.1 Allostellaceae bacterium | reverse complement strand
CATTGTCACCGGCGCCGCCGCGCAGGAGCTGAAAGTTGGTGACACAGGGTAGCGCGTCGAGGCCGAGCTTCGCGGCGCCCGCAAGCAGCACTTCTTTGCCGGCGGCAACGGCATGGCGGAAATCCTCTGCGATCTCGGGATGGTCGAGCAGGTAGCAGCCGAGCGCCAGCGACACGCCTGAAATCTCGTTGCCGCCGCGCACCGCCATCAGCCCTTGAATCAATGTCGGCTGACCCAACGCGTAACCAAGTCGCAACCCGGCGCAACCCGGATACTTCGAGAATGAGCGCAGCACCAATAGGTGATTGAAGTCCTGCACCCAACCGGCGACCGTCACGGGATGAAAAGGATAATATGCCTCATCGACGATGCACAAAGCGCCGACGGCACCGGCGCGTTCGACGATCCGGCGCAACGCATCGGGCACGATGGCGACACCCGTCGGCTGATCGGGGTGTGCCAAGATGACGATGCGCACGCCGGGCTGGATCGCCGTCAGAATCGCCGTCACGTCGCAGCGGCGCTCCGCGTCGTATTCAATCGATTGCAGCACGCCTCCAAAGATGCGGGTGTAGAGCGCGTACATCGCGTAGGCTGGATTGAGCGCGATGACGCGATCGCCGGGCCGCAGATAGGCCATAAAGGCGCGTCGAATGCCGGCATCGGAGCCGGCAAGCTCGACGATGTGGTCTTCGGCCACGCCGGCGGCGCTCGCGAGTCGCGCCACGAATGGTCCGGCATCGGGATATGCCATTAGGTCATTGACCGTGAGCGTGGCCAACATCGCACGGAATGCCGCCTCGGGGATCGGCGAGACGCGTTCGTTGCGATCAAGAGCGACATGCCCGTCGCGGCCGAGATGGCGCTCGCTAGATCGGTAAATCGATAACAGGTGTTCTTTGGGAGTTATGCTTGGCATGATGCAGTCAATACCATCCGATGATCCGACAGGACAGCCCGGCGCTATGTCGAAAAACATCGCTTATCAGACTGATCGGATCGCCGCTTATTACGCGGTGAACCGGCGCCGTTGGGCGGATTTCTACCCTTCCGAGCAGTTGGTCTTTGAGCGCGTTGCCACCGAGCGCGGCACGCTGGGCCGCGTGCTTGACGTCGGTTGCGCCGCGGGCGGCCTGGCCGAAGCGCTGGCGGAGCGTTTCGGGTCGGTGCGCGCCTACACCGGCATCGACATCAACCGTCAGGCGATCGAGACGGCGCGCGCGGATACCAGTCGCCTGGTGGTCCCAAGCGAGTTCATCGTCGGTGACATTTGCGATTGTTCCGAGCTTGTTGGGCGCACGTTCGATCTCGTAGCGGCCCTCAGCGTCGCCGACTGGAATATTGACGCGCACGGCATCCTGGCAATGTGCTGGGATCACGTCGCGCCGGGTGGTCATCTCGTCATGTCGCTGCGCCTGACGACCGCCACCGGCATAAGCGACATAACCCGCAGTTTTCAATACATCTGGTTCGAGTCGGGGCCGGTTCCGGCTGCCGCCGAGCGAGCCCCTTATAACGTTTTCAACACCAACGAGGCGCTCGCGTGGCTTGCCAGCCAAGTTCCCCGACCGGAAAAGATTCTGATTCATGGTTACTGGGGCACGCCGTCTCGAACGGCGCGCACGCTCTACGAGCGATTGATCTTCTCGGTCGTCGCGCTGCGCAAGCCGCGCGACCAGGCTATCGCCGAGACCGTGATCGAAACCGACTTGCCGCACGACGCCTTCACGAATCCTTAGCCGGCTTCGCCCTCGACGCGGCATGGACCTTGAG
>JBAVMB010000431.1:0-2769 GCA_049689615.1 Allostellaceae bacterium | reverse complement strand
GTCGCGCTGGCACTGCTGCCGAGCTACGCGGCGACGCTGGTGCGCCGGCTGCACGCCGCGCGCGCCGCCGCCGAGGAAGCCGCCGCCGCCAAGAGCCGCTTCCTCGCGGTGATGAGCCACGAGCTGCGCACGCCGCTCAACAGCTTCATCGGCATGGGCGCGCTGTTCGCGCGCACCAACCTCGATGCCGAGCAGCGCGACATGCTGACGACGATGCGGCTGTCGGCGCAGACGCTGCTCGGTCTGATCAACGATCTGCTCGACTTGTCGAAGCTCGAAGCGGGCAAGCTGCGGCCGGCGCTCGAAAGCTTCGCGTTGCCCGAACTGCTGGGCGGCGTCGTCGCGCTGGTCAAGCCGCAAGTCGAGGCCAAGCATTTAGCGCTCACGCTCAGCATCGATCCGCGCCTGCCGATGGGCTATCGCGGCGCACCGCTGCAGCTGCGCCAGGTGCTGATCAACCTGGTCGCCAATGCGATCAAGTTCACGGCGCGCGGCCGTATCGCGTTGACGGCTTCGTTTGTCGAGCGCACGGAGGGGCGGGTTCGCCTGCAACTCGCGGTCAAGGACGAGGGTGTCGGCATTCCGCCCGAAGCGCTCGGCCGGATCTTCGAGGTCTTCGCCCAGGCGGACGAGTCTGTTGCTCGCCGCTTCGGCGGCACCGGCCTCGGTCTGGCGATCTCGAAGCAGCTCGTTGAGCTGATGGGCGGAACGATCGCGGTGACGAGCGAGCCGGGTAAAGGTTCGACCTTCACCGTGACGCTGACGCTCGAGTCCGATGCATCGGCGCCTGCCGCGGCGCCGGAGCTTGCCGGCCGCCGCCTGGCGCTGGTTTCGCCAGATAGCGATTTGGTGGCGCTGCTCCAAGAGCGTGTGCGCTCCTGGCATGGCCAGTTGCATTGGCACCGCGACGAACCGGCGGCGCTGGCCGATCTCGAGTCCGGCGACGGGCGTACGGCGCTGATCATGCTCGACGGCCGCGCCAATCCGATGGCGGCGCTTGCGTTCGCCCATCGCATCACGAGCGAACGCGCCGAGCCGCCGATCGTGGTCTTCATCGCATCCGAACGCGGCAGCGAAGCAGTCGCCGGTGTCGGCGCGGCCGAGCTCGCCGCCGTGATAGAAGCGCCGGTGCGGCCCGAGGCGCTGGCCGGCGCACTGATGAGTGCGCTTGCGAGTGATGTGCGCCAGCACCGTGTCGAAACTGCACCGGCAGCAATGCCTCTCATGTCTGCGCCGTCGGCAGCCATCGCGGTCGCGCCTCCATCGCCGTCGCTGACGCCCCCGCGGCCGGCTCAATCGCTGAAGGTGCTGGTCGCTGACGACAATGCCGCCAACTGCAAGATCCTCAAGAAAGTGCTCGAAATGGCCGGCCACCAGGCGGTGGTCGTCGGCGACGGCGAAGCCGCGCTGGCCGCGCTCGAGCGCGAGCGGTTCGACCTGGCGCTACTCGATATCAATATGCCCGACGTCACCGGCTACGAGGTCGCCAAGCTTTATCGCATGAGCCATGTCGGCGAGTGGCGGCTGCCGATCGTCGCGCTCACCGCCGACGTCACTAGTGAGACCGAGCGCCTCTGCCGCGAAGCCGGCATGGACGCGGTCCTGACCAAGCCGATGGAACCGGCGCAGCTGCTTGCGGCGTTGACCGACATTTATGCCAAGGCAGGAGCCGGCGAACGCCGCCCGATCTTCGTGCCGCAGGTGGTGACGCCGATATCCGTGCATCCGCGTTTTGTGCCCGATGCGGGCGCCGTGGTCGACGAGCAGACGTTCGTAGCGCTCAAGGATCTCGGCGGTAGCGAGTTCGTCGCCGAAGTGGTCGACACCTTCCGCAAGGATGCGCGTCGCCTGATCGAAGATTTGCGCACGGCGGTCGACCGCGGCGATCTGCGCGATTTCCGCGACGTTACCCATTCGCTGCGGAGCGGCGCCGCCAATGTCGGCGGCGTGCGCTTGTGCGAGGCGCTGACGGCGATGCGTGAGGTCACCGCCAACGACCTGTCGCGCACCGGGCCGGCCTATTTCGACAAGATCGTCAACGAATTCTCGCGCCTCGATGCCAGCCTCGAGCAGATGACGCGCGCCGAACGCCACGGCTGACTCAAAAACACCACGATCCTTAAGGTTGTATCGCGTGCGCATGCGCTTCTAAGCTCACGGCGTGAATGTCGCCGTCCCGTCGCTGGAGACCTGACGCCGTGGTTGCCATCCCGCGTTATCGCGCCTGTGCCGGAACGGCGCTGCTGTCCGCCGGCTTTCGTCCGTTCTTTCTGCTTTCGACGGCCTGGGCGGCGCTGGCCGTGCCCCTCTGGCTGATATTTTTCGCCGGTGCCGGCGCGGTGCCGACCCTGTTGCCGCCGCCGATCTGGCATGCGCACGAAATGATCTATGGCTATGCCGCGGCGACGGTTGCCGGCTTCCTGCTGACGGCAATTCCGAACTGGACTGGACGGATGCCGCTGCAGGGCGCGTCGCTCGCCGCGCTCGCCATATTGTGGATTGCCGGCCGTATCGGCGTGCTGTTGTCGGCGGAGTTCGGCGCTGCGGGTGCGGCGACGCTCGATCTGGCCTTTCCTGTCGCCTTACTTGCCGCAGTCGCGCGCGAAATCGCCGTGGGGCGGAATTGGCGTAATCTGCCGATGGTGGCGGCATTGATGGTGCTGTTGGCGGGGAACGCTCTGGTCCATGTCGAGGCGCTCGGCTGGGCATCGACCGGCGAACTCGGCGACCGTATCGGAATCGCAACCTTGCTGATGCTGATGAGTCTGG